>NZ_PPEU01000093.1:0-2607 GCF_003056015.1 Candidatus Similichlamydia epinepheli
CGAGTTCGCGACTGAAGAGGCCTCTAATCTGAATCACAACTATGTTGGTACAGAACATTTGTTGTTAGGCCTTGTTAAACAGAGTAACGGAGTTGCTGTACAAGTTCTTGAAGCTTTGGGAGTTAGGATTAAAGATCTAATTCGTGAGTTATTAAAAGAATTAGAAAACTTCAACCTTCAGCTTCCTTCATTGGGTTTCCTTGGCCCAACTTCCGGATCATCTATTCCAGGAACTGGCGTTCTAGGATCTCAAGGAAAAGCAATGAGCGGAGGTGGTACTCCCAGAGTTGGTCATGTAGGAGAAAAGATTCCTGCATTGAAGGCTTATGGTTACGATTTAATCGAAGCGTATCAAGCAGGAAAAATGGATCCTGTAATTGGTCGTCAAAAAGAAGTAGAACGTTTGATCTTGATTCTTTCCCGTCGTAGAAAGAACAATCCTGTACTTGTTGGTGAAGCTGGAATTGGCAAGACAGCAATTGTGGAGGGTTTAGCTCAAGCCATTGCTAAAAATGAGGTCCCCGAACCTCTGGTAAAGAAGCGGTTGATTGCTTTAGATCTTGCCTTAATGTTAGCAGGAACAAAGTATCGTGGTCAGTTCGAAGAGCGAATTAAGGCTGTAATGGAGGAAATTCGTCGATGTAAGAATGTAATCATATTCATCGATGAGATTCATATCATTGTTGGTGCTGGCGCGGCAGAGGGTGCAATTGATGCGTCTAACATTTTGAAACCAGCTCTTTCTCGTGGTGAGATTCAATGTATTGGTGCAACAACAACTGATGAATATCGAAAGCACATCGAAAAGGATGCAGCACTTGAAAGGCGCTTCCAAAAAATGATGATTCTTCCTCCAGGAATAGAAGAAACAGTTGAAATTATTTTTGGTCTTAAAGGCAAATATGAACAATATCATCGTTGTGAATACACTATAGAGGCTGTTCGTGCTGCTGTTGATCTATCAGAACGATACGTTCCTGGCAAATATCTTCCGGATAAAGCGATTGATTTATTGGATGAAGCTGGTGCAATGCAGCGCATTATTGCCTCTAGTGAACGTTCTCCTATTTCTGGATATGAGTACGAAAAAGAGCTGAAAGTTATTCAGAGGCAGAAAGAATTAGCAATACAGAATCAAGAGTACGAGAAAGCTGCTTCGTTACGAGATTCAGAAAAGCAAATGAAAGAGCAGATGAGCAAGGCTCAAGAAGGTGTAGTTCTTGATGAAGAGTCTAAGGTTTGCGTAGACGCTGACTCCATCGCTTGTGCTGTTTCAAAATCAACTGGAGTTCCACTTTATCGTCTCCGTGAAGAAGCATGGATGACTGTATCAAGGATGAGACAATCAATAACGAATGAACTTATCGGGCAGGATGAGGTTGTTGATGCCGTTTGTCGTGCTGTCAAGAGAAGTTATGCCGATATTAAAGATCCAAAAAGGCCAATAGGATCTTTTTTATTTTTAGGGCCTACTGGGCTCGGGAAAACTCTTCTAGCAAAGAAAGTTGCGTCTAATTTTTTTGGTGGAGAAGACTCTCTCATACAAGTAGACATGTCAGAGTACATGGAAAAATTTGCTGTGAGTCGAATGACAGGTTCTCCTCCTGGTTATGTTGGACACGAAGAAGGTGGTCAATTGACAGAGCGTGTACGGCAGAGACCATACTCTGTTGTGCTATTTGATGAAATTGAGAAAGCTCATGGAGATGTAATGGATCTACTTCTTCAAATTTTAGAAGAAGGTAGATTAACCGATTCTTTTGGTAGACAAGTAGATTTTAGAAATACAATCATCATTATGACTTCTAATGTTGGTGCTGATCTGATTAAGAAATCTGCTGCAGTCGGTTTTTCAACAAGCGATCATCATCTCGACTATGATGTGATGAAATTACAAATTCAAACGTCTCTTAGAAAGATCTTTAAGATTGAGTTCCTCAATAGAATTGACGAAACTTTGATCTTCCGTCTGTTCTCACACGAAACTCTGCTTCAAATCGTCGATCTTGAAATGAGTAAATTATGTCAAAGAGTGCTTGCACGAGGTGTAAGATTAACTTACACCAATTCAGTTCGTGAATTTCTAGCAAAAAGGGGATTTGAACCTGAATTAGGTGCACGTCCTTTGCGAAGGACCATCCAGATCCATGTTCAAGATCCTCTATCTGAATTCATTCTTTCTAAACTGCAAGAATCAAATGGTGTCATTCGAGATATTGAGGTCTTTGTCTCAGAAGAAAATAAAATATGTTTAAGGGAAATAGAAAAAGAGACATTTACTCAATCACAAACAGAAGAATGTAAAGTAGAGATAAATGAAACAGGTGAAGAGACTAGTTCTTTGCCAAATTCAACAGCTGAACCTCAAACTCAATTAGAAGAAGGCAAAATATTAGGAGTTTAAACGCCAGTGCTGCCAAATCCTTTATCTCCTCGACCAGTGATGCTGAGCTTGTCATGTGCATAGCAGTCGAATTGTAAAGTATCAATGCAGACAACTTGTGCAATTCTCATACCAGAACTTACTAAGAATGAGTTATCGCTTATGTTGTGAAGTGGCACTTTAAGAATGTGAACTCCTTCTGTAATCACTATTGGCGCTCCTAG
>NZ_PPEU01000094.1:0-2599 GCF_003056015.1 Candidatus Similichlamydia epinepheli
GGCTGCAGTGGTGAAATTATCGAGGAGAGACTTCGTTCATTAGTCCCAGATCTTGATGCGTTTCACTTGGACGCTATTCTGCTTTCTCATGAGCATACTGGTCATATCTCATCTATTGAATATTTCTCCTCTCAATACAGAATTCCAGTTCTAGCTACTCTGAAAACGTGTCGAGCTGTCATGCTCGAGATAGGTCGAGTCTTACCTGAGGTTCGTCTTTTCGTTCCAGGTATGCCATTTGTTATGGAAGACCTGGAGATAACTCCCTTTTCTATTCCGCATGATGCAGCTGATCCAGTGGCGTTTCGAGTTGAGGTCTCTAGCCTAGAGAGGACAATCTCCATAGGAATTTGTACGGATTTAGGGTTTGTTACGTCTGGAGTTATAGGCAATTTGTTGAATTGTACACTTCTCTTGGTAGAATCTAATCATGATCCAGAACTTGTGGCTAGAAGCAACCTTTCTGCAACTGACAAGAGACGTTTACTGGGCAGATGCGGACACCTATCAAACCAAGAATGTTCTGAACTTTTAAAAGAACTAGCTCATCCTGGCCTGGAAAGAATCTACTTAGGTCACCTGTCTGAAAATTATAACAAACCCGAACTAGCACTTAAGAGCGCCCAAGAGGCGCTCTCCAGGACATCCTTTCAAGGTGATATTGTAATCGCAACTCACAAACAGTGCTCCAAACCATCGCTTTGGGATTAACGCTTCGTTGGTTCAGTTAGCCTGCTTCGAGGAGCACCAAGTACTATTTCGTCTTGTTGGCCACTTAGGCGAATCGTTGCCAATCTCTTGGAAAGATCCTCTAACTGTGACAGAGAAGATTGCGCTTTTTGAGAGCTCTTGAAATTAGTAATCAACTCATCTTGAGAGCCAAACTTAGAAGAAAAGGTAACTTCAGATGCTGTGTTAAAATCAGGAACGTACAGAAAGGAACAAATAGATGGAGATAAAGTAGAGTAAATGTCAGCACTTGCTGGCTTCTCAACCTCAACTTTCACAATCTGTTTAGGAGGCCTACCTCTTTTTGGACGGGGGTTCAATGCCTCACTCGAATAGTAGACTTGTGCCTTTGTTCGTAAAGATTGACGAATCTCAGACAAGTCTTTCGGAATCTTCGTATTGAATAAATGACGCTTGATCTTTTCAATAACATTGTTTGACAACTCCAAATCTTCCTCAAAGACAAAATCAAAATCATTCTCCCGAAGCCATTCAGTAATTCGAATGCGAAATTTGTCTTGGTAATACTGTTGCCATTTATCATGCTCAGAATGATGGTCAAGCAAAAACTCAAGAAAGTTTTCACGAGGATCACGTGATCCTATAATATCAAGAAGCTTCTCACGTGTATCTATATCGTAAACTTTCTCATGAATGAATCCCTCCATTAATTTCTTCTGCTCGTAGAAAGTTAATTTCGGGATCAAATAATAGCGCTCCCTAGATTCATTCAGCTCAAGAAGAAGGGCATCTATCTCCTCTTGCTCCTTGTCTAAATCCATGTAAATAATAAAACCTTCTACACGATCCAAGAAGTAATCTCTCTCATCATCTGACTTAGCAAACGCATCCATTAGACGATTGAATCTAAGAATTAACGGATTTTGAGCTTGAGGGAAACGTGGCGCCGGAGCAGATGAAGTTTCACTTTTTTTGCTTTTCTTTTTTTTTGACTCCTCACCCTTCATTTTCATCTCCTTCTTACTCAACTTCTATTTTTTTTTAGAAAAAAAATCATTTCTTTCTCGTTAATTGACAAATCAATAATTCCTATTATTTTCTAAAGACTACTCTTGCCTGTTTTGAAAAAAGATTGAAGAGTTTCCTTATCTGAAATTATTCGATCGATAAGACCAAACTTCATAGCCTCTTCTGCAGACATCCACGTATCTCGATCAAGAGACTTTTCAATCACTTCTCGTGGTTGTCCAGTAGCTTCCATATAAAGTCCAACCATGGTCTCTTTTGTTTTTCTGATTTCACGAGCTTGAATCTCTAGATCAGTGGCTTGCCCAGTAACAGTGCCCCAAATAGCCGGTTGGTGAATCATGATTTTGGCTTGAGGAGTTGCCCATCTCTGACCTTTGGGAGCAACAATACTCAACATTGAACCCATGGAAGCTGCTAGCCCAGTAACTAGAGTAGTAATTGGAGATGATACTAGTCGAATCTGATCCCAAATCGCTAACCCAGCAGTTACAGATCCGCCAGGGCTGTTAATGACAAATAAAATCCTCTTGCCAGGATCGGAAATTTCAAGATGCCAAATGCGATGAATTACTTCACGAGCAGAATCTTGATCTACGCCCGAGTGTAGAAAAACAATACGAGACTTGAGAAGGGAAAGCTCAACAAGATCGTTGACTTTAGAATGGGGTTGCTTTGGTTCTTCTTGCTCTTCATCTAATCTTTCTTTTTGAATAAAAAGATCTATCATTTCTTTCTCCCTTAACGACAACTATTTAGAAAGTCTAGGGATATGAGAATAAAGGGGAAAGGAAGAGCATAATTGCTCGACTTCTTTCCTAACCCGATCAGCGACTGCAAAGTCAACTAGAGGCTCCTCTCCCTTAACGGACGTATTGCTCAA
>NZ_PPEU01000095.1:0-2589 GCF_003056015.1 Candidatus Similichlamydia epinepheli
CGGAGAGCATCTGCCCCAAAATCTTTCATTAAATCATCAGGAGACACTCCATTAAGTTTGGATTTTCCCATCTTCTCAATCTGAGAAACAATTTTTTCATTTGTTTTGATCAGAAAATATTCCGAGCCACGCTTTTCTACTTCTTCTGCAGATACGTATACCCCTCCAGGCTTTTTGAATGATCTATTCAGAACCATCCCTGGATTTTTCAATTTTAAAAATGGTTCTGGATGTTGAACCAATCCACAATCGAACAGTATTTTGTGCCAAAATCTTGCATAAAGCAGATGTAATACAGAATGTTCAGCTCCACCAATATAGATATCAACAGGCATCCATTCATCTTGAGCCTCTTTTGAACAAAAGATTTCTTCATTTGTTGGATCACAAAACCGAAGAAAATACCAACAAGAACCAGCCCATTGCGGCATCACATTTGTTTCTCTCTTTGCATGTAGACCAGACTTAGCGTCCTTTAAAAATACCCAACTAGGGACTGAATCCAAAGGGCTTAAGCTATCTTCTGGCGGCCGGTAAGAATCAATTTGTGGAGGAATAAGTGGTAATTCGTCTAAGTCCAAAGGACGAATTTTCCCATTTTCAAGATGTAGAAGCGGCATTGGCTCTCCCCAATACCTTTGTCTAGAAAACAGCCAATCTCTCAACCGATAAGTTGTTCTCTTACGCCCCTTCCCTGTAGCTTCAAGCCATTCAATGACCATGTCTCTAGCTTTAAGATAATCTACTCCATTAAGAGAGATGGTTTCAGAATAGCTTTCAATGCATGTGCCAGGTCCAGTGTAAGGTAAATGATAGCCTTCCTTTTCTTCTACAATGACCACTTTTGATTTTAATCCGTGTTGTCTTGCAAAAGAACAATCGTTTTCATCATGAGCTGGAACACCCATAACAATTCCAGAACCAACGTGAGGAAGAACGTAACCTGCTACCCAAATCGGAATACTATCTCCATTTACTGGATTGTTAGCGTAGGCACCTAAAAATACTCCGTCATTAGAATTAGAGCTATCTCTTCCTCCCACTAATTGTCTATCACGAAAGGATTGCAAAAACGGAAGAACATCTTCCTTAGTAATTTGATCCACAAATGGATGAGTAGCAGAAAGTGCTATGTAGGAGACCCCGAATATAGTTTCTGGTCTTGTAGTAAAAACATATAGTTCAATTGCTGTTCCAACTACCGAGAAACAAACCTCCGCACCTTCTTTTCTACCAATCCAAGACAGTTGCTGCTGCTTTATCTCATCAGGCCAATCTACAAGATCAAGATCTTTAATGAGTCGATCCGCATACTTCGTAATACGTAACATCCATTGACGCAAAGGTTTTAGTACAACTGCAAACCCACCTTCCTTACTAAAACCGTTCTCAACTTCCTCATTAGCTAAAGCAATTTGCAGATCTGGACAGTAATTCACATGAACTTCTGCTTCATATGCAAGCCCCTTTTCGTAGAAAAGGCTAAACATCCATTGTGTCCACTTATAAAAGTTTGGATGAGAAGTTGAAATTTCCCTACACCAATCGTAAGCGTATCCCATAGACTTGAGCTGTTTACGAAAAGAATCAATATTAGTTTTAGTGGTTTCACGAGGATGAGCTCCAGTTCTAGCGGCGTATCGTTCAGCAGGAAGACCAAAACTGTCCCATCCCATGGGGTGCAAAACGTCAATTTCCATCATTTTCAGATACCTTACGTACACATCTGAGTACGTGTATCCGCATAGATGTCCCATGTGCAAGCCACTTCCCGACGGATATGGGAACATGTCCAGTATGTACTTTTTCTCTCTCCCCAAATTACGCACAGAACGAAATATCCCGTGATTTGCCCATTCTTCTTGCCACTTTTTTTCTACGAATAGGTGATCATAGCCCATTTCTGACGCCCCCTAAATAGATCCTGCCAGTTCGCTTACGATCTAACAAGTCTACCTTACTAAGGTGTGACCATCCAAATCAAAAGCAGACTCACAGTTCTCATCTCTTCCCGAAGAAGGATTCCTGTGATAGGATCAGACTTGTCTCTCACGGAGTTGAAACATGAAACAGGTAAAACAGAGCATAAAGGTAAAAAGAGCTAAACAGAATCTTTCTGCTCAAATTGCACCGGAGAACAATACATATTTTGAAAAAGAAAAAATCAAGACTCTTGTAGCATCTGCACTTGTTTCAAAAGGCCCTCTTCATCCAAGCGAAATTGTAAGATCTTTCAAAATTGGGCCGGAAAGTTACGAAATTCTAAAAGAAGTTATTCACTCCATGGTTCTTGATCGTACGATCGGAATTTCTGATGACGATCGTTTTTTTTTTCAAGGGCCACTAGAATTTGAAGGTCGCGCATCTCTGCACTCGCGTGGGTTTGGATTCGTTTCCATAGAAGGATGGGCGCAAGACGTTTTCATTCCAAAATGTTCTACTGAAGGAGCGTGTAATCGAGATCTAGTTAGAGTAGTAGTAGTTGCAAAAAAGGATCGCCCAGCAGAAGGGAGAATCTTATCTATCATCGAAAGAGGTCAATCCGAAATTGTTGGAACTATCACTTCTATCGTTCGGCAAAAAGGCATT
>NZ_PPEU01000096.1:0-2558 GCF_003056015.1 Candidatus Similichlamydia epinepheli
GACTCTGGAGTTCTTCCTGAATGTTTAGAATCTGAGAGCCGTTTTTATTTTGGTCATTACATAAGAAGGTCTACGAGGACTTGGGGCCCAAAGCGTGGACCCATGAGGGTGTCCCTTGTTACCTCACGACTTCCCCATTTATTCTTTCTCGATATGCCCATCTTTTTGAATTGCAATTAAAGTTTTGGCTTAGTCAAGGTAGCCTGAATCCTGATGATACGATCTATATTTTGGATTTAGGTTGTGGGGTTGGTCGATGTGGATACTTGCTTCTAAACATGATGCAAGATCTTTTTGAGTCGTTCCCTGTTCGTCTTAAATATGTATTCGTAGACCTGTCGGATGATAACCTTCAATTCATTTTAGATCATCCAGATTTAAGAATTTTTTTCGATAAGGGGATAGCTGATCTTGCTTGTTTTGACGCGACTTGTGATGAGAAACTTACTCTTAGATTGAGCCAAGAGATATTAGAGGCTGATCGTCTTACAAATCCAGTTTTGGCTATTGCTAACTATTTCTTTGACAGCCTACCTCACGATCTATTCTTGAGTGATGAAGGCAAGTTATATGAAATGCATGGTGATTTGGTTACACCAGAAGGCATTGAAACTCTTCCGAGAGCAATGAGATCGGCTCAACTTTCTGTCCATCGTGGGGAAGAAATTAACCCCGAAAACTACTATTCACAACCTTCTTGGAATTATGCGCTGAAAAGGTCTCACGATGTTAAATGGAAAAATGACTTCAACTTTCCGATTGGAGCTTTTAGAACGTTAGATTTAATTTCCAGTTGGTCTCCTGCAGGATATTGCCTGCTTGCTTCTGATCAAGGATCTGCTGTTCCTCATGTTTTAGATCAGGTAGGTGGCCATTGCATGTCTTCTCCTGCGATGGGATCGGTATCTGTAAATTACTTGTCACTTCATTACTACTTTCATGCAACACAGCAAGACGCAAGTATTACGAAATCGAGTGATCAATCTATCCTTGTTACTGCAATGGCTACTGATCGTTCCAGTGGCAATTGTTTGTTCCCACTATTTTCTACTTTGTTCGATTCGTTTGGAATGGTGCAATATTGGCAGATTGTTAATTGCTTTCAGGAAAGTGGGAATCAATCTATCGATTTCATTGAGCATCTTATTCGCTTGGGGAATTACGATCCTTCTGTCTTTTTTTCCTGTTTTGAGTCGATTAGGAGTGGAATTGCTTCAATGCCTATTGAGAAGAGAGCTTCTTGGATTGAATGTTTGGTTCAAGTTGCAAAAGCATTTTTCCCTATTACAACTCGTGACTACCCTCTTTTAGGTGACATTGGGGTTCTTTTATTTGACTTGGGAGCTTTTCAGGAAGCTCTTGAAGTTTTGTTGCGTGTGCTTGCACTTGACGGAGGTCAAGAGCAGACTGAATACAACATAAAAGTATGTTTGAAGGCTATGGATCGGGAAGAAGAATTTGAGAAGATTCGTCAGCAAGTTTCATCTGACTTAGCTCGTTCGATTTCTAGTCCATGCAGTCATGAACTTTTTGAATGAGATCTTCTTTGTATTGTTCGAAATTCTCTCTGTCTTTTCGATTCCCAGGAAGTGAAAGGTAGAGTTTTAGTTTGGGCTCAGTTCCGGAGGCACGTAAAATTAGGCGGCCCTTATTTCCGACCTTCCATGAGAAAACAGGTAAATTGCCTGGTTCTGAAGGTATGTCATTTGACGGAGTGAGGGGCAGCTCTTTTAGATTCTTAATAGATTTAGCAATCTTATCGAGTAGTAGCTCTGTCTTGAGGAGTGGTGGAAAAGGAATGGATATGGTTTCATCAAAGTGAAATCCAACCAGGTCAGTAATTTTATTTAGTTCTTGTACTATGGTAGATTTATTTCTGATTGCATCTTCGGCAATGCAAGCGAAAAGACAACTGGCAATGATTCCGTCTTTTTCCCTCACTGAAGAACCGATGAGAAAACCCAAAGAAGGTTCAGCTCCCATGAGGAATTTGTCTAATTCTCCTCTTTGTTCTAGGAGTGATATCACTTTGGAAATGTGTTTGAAGCCCGGCGGTACAATTTCAACATGAAATCCAAATTTATGAGCTAAGATGGTCGCCATCGGTGTCGCAGCGAATGATAGGACTACCCATTTCCCTGTTCCATTTGGCCCTAGTTGTTTTCCCAAGTAAGCGATCAAAAGAAGGATTAGCTCATCTCCTGATAAGTAGTGGGGAGACCCTATTTCTAAAGAGACTAAACCTACTCGATCTGCATCTGGATCGTTAGCAAGAAGGACATTGCATTTTTCTCTTTTTAGAAGTTGTACTCCTTCTATTAAGCTGTCCAAGTCCTCTGGATTGCTTTTTTCTCTCTTTAAAGGTGTTTGCTTCTCCTGATCGACATATGTTTCAAACCCCCATTGACCTAAAGCTTGCGGTGTAAATGGAAACCCACAACCCTCTAGACTGGTGTAGGCAATTTTCGTTTTTTTAAGAGAAGAATCAAAATTCCACTTTTCTATCGATTTAAGATAATTTTTGAATAAGTCATCTTTTGTTTCGATAATTGCCCCTG
>NZ_PPEU01000097.1:0-2530 GCF_003056015.1 Candidatus Similichlamydia epinepheli
GAAGAGCTAAAGACACGAATAGAAGAGGAAAAGGAAAGACTACAAGCTCTTAAAGAATTTGTGCACGGTCAAGACTGCGTGCCTGTACGTAGACAGATCAGGGGTGGCTATGCCGAAAATCCTACTGTTGGGACTACTCTTGGTGATGGGAACTCAAGCGAAAGTCATTCTGATGGAACTGAAACTGGTTATCATCAGCAGGACAACAACAGAGGGTTTGCCCGTCGCGATCTAGAAACGACAGAAGGTCTTGATGACGCTTATACAGATATGGGCGGTGACGATCATTCGCATGATTGCACTAGCTCATCTCGCCAACAAGGGCGAAACTGGCACGGTCTAAGAGATCCAGATGCATATGACGAGGAAGTCTTTTTATTCGCTTGTTTGGTAAACTATTTAACTGGGAGGGGTTTTTCCCCCAAAATTACCTGGGACCACTCTATTCCCTTGTTGTGAAGTCGTAACAGATTTAGAACCAATGAGTCAGCGCTAATGGTTTCTAGTGAGATGCTTCTGTGTAAGGTGAATTGACCACTTGTAGGATCAATTCCGAAGACTTCATCTTCATTTGGAGACAAGTTTTCTTGTAACAAGCGAATAAAAAGAGCATTAGATTCTTTTGTCTTAGAAACCAATCCTAAAAAACAGATCACTTGAATAACAGGATCTTTTGTATCAGCTTCTATGGACATGAGCAGGCCTTCTTCCGTTTTTATTTCACAAGAAGAAGATCCATTGAGTTCAATTGTTGAGCCGGTCCATCTTTCTGAGAGTTCTTTGATCAAGTTTTCAAAAGGCAAGTAGTACATGTTTCAATCTGCTCCTAGAATCTCTTTCTTAACAGCACGCTCTTCTTCCTCGGTCAGATCCTCGTCAGAATCTTCATCGGAATCCTGTGAATCATCGTAGTCATCATCGTCATTAGCTTCTATGATATCCTCGTATTCATTCTCTAACTCTTCTAAAACCTCAAGAATAGTTTTAGTGAGTTCTTCCTTATGTAAAAGTGCAGCGTTAGGATCAGTACCATATCCAAATAACTTATATGGATCTACTTCACGCAAAGCATCTCTTACTTGCATACCTAAAACAATTAATCCTGGAACTGAATCATGTGCCCCCATCTGACCAATTAGGTGCCGAGTATTTTCTGGGCTTGGAAACCGATCTGAAACAAAGCGCATAAATGTCTTCGACATAATTTCAAAGTTCATCTTTGGCAAAGAATCGAGACCATATTGAACAAACAACCGATTTACCATCTTTTCACGAGCTTTAAAAAACCTAAAGACTCCCAAAATTGCTTGAGCAATACGTGTCTCATTTAAAAGACGATAAAGCTCTCCACGAGCAATTGAAGGGCCTTTTGATCGCAAATCGGCTCCCAGCGATCGAAGAAGAAAACCAATAACTTTCCTGAGCTGAGGGTACGCGAAACGGCTAGATAGATCCTCAAATAGATCAGGTGCTGTCCTTGGGTTTGCCGTAATATCTAAATACATTTTTCTAAGTAAAATTGGTGATCCCAATCCATGCTTAGAAAAGAATCTAGCTTCATTGCCAATATTTTTCCCGGCAAGAATTTCTCTACCATATTTCTTTTGAATAGTATCTTTCAAATTCTTAAATTTTTTAAGAAGAGCTGAATCAGCACCTTCGGATAAAAAATCTAAAACCTCATCGACTAGAGACCAATCCTGAAAATAAAGTTTAATCTTATCCAGAATTGTCTCTTCGTCGTCATCTCCACGAATTTGACCTTGTAAAGCTAAGAGGTACTGTTCATCTAATTCTTCATTATCTTCCTGATAACGCGCGGCCCTTTCTCGGGCTGATTCTTTGGTTTCAGATACACGTTTCTCTTCATCACCAGCCAAGCCACTACTCCTGCGAACTTTTTTTCTTGCACGCAGCTTGTCTTTTTTTCTTCGTAAAGAATCTAACCCATTAAAAAGAGAAAGTTTACCCTGAGAAAGAAGCGAAACAAGAGAGTCTGATTTCACTTCCATATGAATCACATTCAGTTCATTTTTTAGAGCTAATGCATCTTCTTGACTGATCTTGATCCCGTCAAACCCCGATGAAGGATCAATTCTGTTATTAGCCATACTGAGACCTATCTTTTCTGATTACCTCAGTTGAATTCTCCCCAGGGGTTGGATACGGATCTCAGGAATAACCTCTTGATAGGAAATGACAGCAACATCTTGTATTTCCATTTCAATAAGCTTACGAACGAATCTACGAACATCAATGGCGGTCAATACAACAGGAGGCTGCGCTCCCGGAGGAGGTGACGTAATCACATTGCGAAATGCCTGGAGAATCAGTTGCACCGAATCAGGGTCCAAAGCTAAATAAGAACCTGCAGATGTCTGCTTAATCGCTCCACGCACAATGTCTTCAATTTCAGGGTCTAAAACATAAACAGAGATAACAGATTGCCCTTGAGAATACTTATAACTGATATATCTCTTCAGAGATGATCTAACATATTCTGTCAAGAGAACTGTGTCTTTCTCCGACT
>NZ_PPEU01000098.1:0-2434 GCF_003056015.1 Candidatus Similichlamydia epinepheli
TGTTTCCCTTTCCAGGTAGAACCACACAAATATTGAATGCCAGTACATGTGTCAACAAAGGCAACAGTCCGATACGCCGGATGCAATTTTTCTTTTCTTTCTCTCTTTTTACTCATGATGAAAACTAATCCATGGAAAAAAACTTTATAGATTCTACCCACCCCTGACCAAAAATTCAAGAAGATGAATCATTTCTTTTGGAACGTTGACAGGCAAAAAAGGTTTGAACCAGATGCAGAGCTTCATCCTGCAACACTCCTCCTCGCATATCTGGTAAAGTGGCCCAACGACAACTCTCTTCCCATTGAGCGTGGAAACGACTTCCACCCATTCTCGGATCAAAAGCACCCCATACAAGACGCGAGATACGAGCAAGCAAAATTGCTCCCATGCACATATGGCAAGGCTCTAATGTGACGTAGAGAGAAGCTCGATTCAATCTCCAATTCTTTTGAGACAAGCCAGCCCGACGCAAAGAGAGCACTTCTGCATGTGCAGTTGGATCCATATCGGTTTCCACACGATTGTGATCCGCGGCAAGGATCTCTCCATCAAGAACAAGAAGAGCCCCGACAGGAACTTCTCCTTTTTCAAAAGCAATTCGAGCCTGTTCCAAGGCTTTAGTCATAAAAAAAGCATCTTGTTCGCAGCTCAACATTGACCTCAAAGGAATGACACTTTTACACTTCTGCCTTCCGCACTGTTCGGGTGGTGGAATGGTAGACACGGAGGACTTAAAATCCTTTGGACGTTGGTCCGTGTGAGTTCGAGTCTCACCCCGAGCACATATTCCAAATTTCACGTATCTTGTTCAAAACATCTCGATCCGAATAAGTCGGGGTAGGTGCGCGAATAACTTGTGTGTCCTCGTCGGTCAATGCGGGACGCAAGCCAAGCAGTTGAAATTTTGCATCTTCTTCAATTCGATTGGGACGATCAGCAAGAGCAAGCAGCACATAGATATTATTCGTCTTTTTCGAAGAAAAACATAGTCGACATTCATCAAGAAATTCACGAACAGAAGAAATACAGACAACAGAATGCAAAGGAACAGAAACGGTCTCAACAAAGCGCTCACATGCTTCACAGATAGGGGTTGAACCTGTAAACAATACACCTTGAGTCCAAATAGCTACCGGTTCCTTTGCTGGCAAAAAGAAAGAGAGTTGCAGAAAAGGCGATAGAGAAGAAAACAAGTTGATGCCTAACTTGTTTAATTGCGAAATCAATGCATCCGCAGAAAGCTTTGATCGTCTTGTCACACCCAAAATTGACAAACCAGATCCCTGTAAATTAGCTAAAATATTTTTTGATCTGACGTTAGCTAATTCAAATGTAGAGTGTAAAAGTCCATATTCCCAAATCAGAAATCGTACCCGATTGGCCTCTTGTTGTGTTAAGCCATCTCCCAGTAGGAACTCTTCCATGACATCGAGCCACATTAAGCTCCCAAGAGCGCTTCTGGGATAAAGAATCAAATCATCTAAATCGAGCAGAACAACCGTTCGATTCGGATTCAGTTCAGTAAAAACAGCTGGAAGCTCTTCAAAACTCCGCAATAAAACAGGAGGAGCCGCCGCAAGGAACAAAAAAGGAGCAAACAATAGACAAAGAAAATTCTTCAAGAACTCTCCAGTTGTTAGTGACCCTCTTTCCTCTTTTCACGATTGAATCGACTATTACTGCGTGTTCCGGATCCTGATAAAGTCCGCCTACCACGACTTCTAGATGGTTCCTGAGGTGGTGTTGTAGATGTAGAGGAAGGCGTAGAGGCTTGCTTTTGCAAAATTAGCGCATCTGAAACGAGAACTGTTGGTGGAGGAATGAGAGAGGCTAAAATTTTCGAGGCACGATCTACCACATCTTCATTACTTTGAGAAGATTCAACCTTTGGCTCTAAATTCGCTTCTTTCTTGTTCCTTGCGGCGGCTCCTCCTGTTTTATTGCGGAGGTTTGAAGTCCACGACGCGCCTTAGCAGGAATCTCTGCAATAGATTCCTTAGAAGAAGGCTTTTCAGATGAAGGAAGAGAGGGAGCGACCACCTCTTGCATGGGCACTTCACGATGATTGGAACGAGAAAATCTTTCTACTGGTTTCTTCAAATTGGATCGATTGGTCTGAGATTCTACCACTTCATATTCACCAACTGGAACAAGAAAAGGACTAGGTCTACTAGCTGAACGATAAAAAACAGCTCCACCAAACATCACCACTTCAACCGCTTCCACCAAATAGGTATCCGCGTCTTCTGCTCCTCGAGCATTCCGAACCAGAAGCTTGGCACCTTCTCTCGCAGTAATCACAGTTTCAACAATGGGCTCTCTTGTAAAATGCACAGTCACTACCTCAAAATCTGCAATAAGAGTGAAGAGCAACCCAGTCGAAAAGAGGTTTGCCCCTCAAAGAAAAAATGAAATTCAACACACGTAATGT
>NZ_PPEU01000099.1:0-2382 GCF_003056015.1 Candidatus Similichlamydia epinepheli
CGATAGGGATCTTTGTGTCTATTTTCACGGCTATATTCACTACAAGCACATTTTTTTCATTCATTTTTGCGAGAGGAATATCTTTCCCTGCAAAGATGTCCAGTCTCTTTTCGAAGAGGTCTATTCCTCTTTTTCGTTTCCGACAATCTATTTTTTTTCTTTCTTTTCTTGTGATCGTTTCAGGGTGGATTTTTCTGTGGGAACACCGCAAGAATTTGATTGGAGTTGACCTAGCTGGTGGAACTACATTGAACCTTGACTTTCCAGTAGGAAGTGGTCAAATGAGAGAACATGTAAAAGAAGCTTTAGAAATGGAAGGCATTTCTCCATCCTTTTACCGGTTACAAGAAAGAGGCTCCCCAGAAAAACTAAGGATTTATCTTTCTGGTTCTAGCTCTCAACATTTTGAAGATGCTTCTGGTCTTTGTACTGTTTTGGAAAAAAATGGCATTCAAATAACTTCAGACACTCTGAAAAGAGCTCAAGAGAGCTGGGCATCTGTAAGTGGTCAATTCTCAAAGACTATGAGGAATAACGGTTTAATTGCACTTTTTCTATCTCTTCTCTCGGTATTGATTTATCTTTCGGTAAGGTTTGAATGGCATTACGGACTAGCAGCTCTTATTGGAATTTTCCACAATCTCTTACTTACATTCGGTTGTATGGGAATGTTTCTTTTGATGGATTACCCAATACAGATCGATGTTCATGTAATAGGAGCTATCATGACGGTGGTAGGCTACTGTCTCAATGACACGATCATAATCTTCGATCGCATACGAGAGGACCTTCAAAAATCTAGAGGGAAACAACTCCGTTCCGTAATAGAAGCCAGTGTTGGGTCTACACTTGGAAGAACTTGCATGACCTGTATCACAACCCTTGCGGTTTTGATCTGTCTTCTGTTTTTCGCTGGGTCATCTTTATTTTCTTTCTCCCTGGTAATGACAACGGGAGTTGTTATTGGGCCCTTTTCTTCTTGCTTTGCAGCTATTGTCTTAAATTCTATCCAAAATAAACTGGATAGAATCAGAAAATAAAAAAGATGAAATATCCGCGTGAGCAGACAATTCATCCTTCTTGCAAATGTAAATCTGTTATTCTCTCAAATAGGGACCCAAAGGTTACAGCCGCCCCCACAAGGGCCGCTCTCCTAGTGAGGAGCCTTATTATCCAGCTTTGAGCAACCGTCTTCTATTTCCGAGGACGTGCTCTCGCTGGTACTTCTCGATATCCTTGATGTGAATAACCCAAGAAGATCCCCTTCTTTCAGCGCCCAAGTGACCAACACGTGTCGCGTAGTAAATTCTTTGTGCAGAAAGGTTCAATAAACGAGCAGTCTGTCCAACTGAATAATATCCCTTTGAATTATCAAAAAGGAGCTTTCCGTTATACATGCTCTTGGATCGAGAGTAGCGATCTCGACGATAAGCAGCTAAATCATCCAAATCAATTGTCCAACGAGCAATCTTCTTATATGCCCTTAGCTTCTTCTGCTTTATCGCGACATATATAGCTTGCCTGGTGACATTATTTATCTTAGCAGCCTCTGTTATCGATACAGCTCTCCTCTCTTCACTCACATGTCGGTCTCCCTGAATCTTTGAAGAGTGACCAACGCCATCCCTACCTTCACTATCTTGATGAGACCTCGAATTCTGTGATCGGCTGGAAAAACTTTTCCACTCTTTATCGCTCTCAAAGGATCTCGAGCCTTCAACATCATCCTTTATGCCTCGGGACATAACTAAACTCCAGGAAGATCTAACATTCAAACTTAAAGTCACGAGTATCATTAAAAGTTTCTTAGTTTGTCAACTATTTAATTTGTCTAATCTTTATTTAAAATCAACCTAGATATAACTAAATATCTAGCCTTATCTTAGTTCCAGCAATCTAATTTGCCTCTACTGCACGCAACCTGAATACGACTTTGAACAAGGGCTCAAATTCATGAATAATTTTTCTAAACTGGCGGGATGGTTTCGCTTTTATTACTGTTCCCTGATCCTTGCAGTTTTTCCTCTTTTCATTTTTGGTTTCAATTGGCCCAAGATATCTGAAGAAGATGTCTTGACTAAGGTTGACACATGTTTAGATATGCATGCCAAATGGAATGAACTATCGCCTAATTTGATAGAGAGAACTCTTAAGAACTATTCGAACTACTTTTCGACTCTACAGTCATATCTCGACCAGTCATTATGGGAAATATGGGCAACGCCCAATTCAAACTTAATTGAGACTACTATCACGCAACTAAAAGAAAGAAAGCTTACAAATTTTGCAAACTTTGTGCATCACGCAACTGAAGTATTGGAAAAAATGCAAGGATCAGGGAACAGTAATAAAAGCGAAACCATCCCGCCAGTTTAGAAAAAT
>NZ_PPEU01000100.1:0-2254 GCF_003056015.1 Candidatus Similichlamydia epinepheli
TTGCCGAAGACCCATACTACTCTGAACAACTTGAACATGCAGTGGGTAAGTAATGGCAATAATTTTTTCAGCATAATATTAGAACCAATTTCATTCGCGCCATCTGGATTCCGCCTTCAGGCTGTTTCTTCAGAAATTGCCCCTACAAGGTTTTCTCTTTTACCGAGCTATTCTAGTAACAGTCAGTTTGCACCAGGTTATCAAGTCTCTATGCCATTGCCGAACCAACCTGGTTTTTACGAATTAACTGTATTCGCAGGTCCTTTGTGGGATAAGGTTTTAAAAGAGGTTGATGAAAAAATTCACCCAATTGATGACCCAACAACACCTTTTTACTGTTGCTCTTGGGCTGCACAGGGTTGGTTTAGCAAAATTTCCGCTCCTTTTTCGAAATTGCTGGCCCACCTGCTTCCTTTCTTCTATTCGTTCACCAAATCTTGGGTTCTGTCGATAATTCTGTTAACACTTTTTCTTAGAATAATTCTTTATCCATTTAATTCTTGGTCATTTCGATCAATGGAGAAAGTGCGCGCTCTTGCGCCTCAAGTGCAAGCTATTCAAGAAAGATACAGAGACGTTCCTCACAAGGTGCAAACTGAAATTTTTGCACTTTATAAAAAACATAATATCAATCCTATTCTTGGTCTGTTACCTTTGCTCGCACAAATGCCATTTTTGTTCGGAATGTTCGAAGTTCTTAAATCAAGTTTTGAATTAAGAGGTGCACAGGTTTTCGCTGGTTGGATTGACAACCTCGCAGCTCCAGACGTTCTTTTTTCTTGGTCTAGTCCAGTTATTCCAGTAATCGGCAATCAGTTTCACCTACTTCCTGTCCTTCTTGCTCTTTCTATGTTTTTACAGCAGTGCTGGGCAATGGAAGGAACGCATCAGCGAAGAGGTCCTGCAATCCTTATGACAGCTATTTTCCTTTTGATGTTTTACAAGTTTCCTGCAGGTCTTAACATCTATTGGATATCATCTATTTTGTTAGGGCTTGCTCAGCAAGCCTTGACAAGGAAACGGAAATTGGATTGATACTGTTGCTCTAATGAACATTCAGAGGTTCGTGCGTTATTTGATCTTTTTGAGAATGACCACGATTAGGTTTTTGGAATGAAATCAACCAAACGAGGTTTGGTCGAGTCGATTCTTTCCGACATTGCCAACAGGGAACCAACCTATTTTCTTCGAGATTTTCTCGAAGTGTCGGGAAATATCTTCGCGAAAAGATTGTTTGAAGGACTTCTTGAGGAGGGTTGCGAGCCACAGCTTGGCTCGTTTAACCCAATTTATTTATGGGGTCCTTCCGGTTGTGGAAAAACTCACCTTATGGTGGGAACGGCCGTCTCGCTAAGGAAATTAGCTCACACTGTTCTGTATGCTACTTGTGAGACATTTATCGGTGCTATTCTTCGTGCAATTCGTTCAGAGTGTTTGAATGAGTTTCAGAATGAGCTGAGATCTTGCTCCGTACTCATGATAGATGAAGTATCTGATTTGAGCGATAGATCAAGAATGCAAGAAGAATTTTTTCATGCTTTCAATACTTTACGCACAGCAGGAAAACAAATTATTATATCTTCGAAAATAGCCCCACATCAACTTGTGGCGATTGAAAATCGACTGATAAGTCGATTCGAGTGGGGCCTGCTAGCCCCCATGACTCTCTTCACAGAAGAAAATCAAACACAGATACTGGATAAAATCCTACAAGCTAGGGGGTTCTCTACAGAAAAGTCCATACCAGAAAAACTTACAAAAATTTTCGGGCAAGACACGGACCGTTTTATAAAATGGTTGGACACTCTATTAAACAAAAAAATTACAAGCTCGAACCTAGAACCACTACTGAAAGAAGAAAAATTATTAAATAAAAAAATACCCGATTTCAACACTATTTTAGACGCTGTTTGTAGGCATTTCCAAGTGGAACAAGACGAAATACTAGGCATTTCTCAAAAAAAAACAACATCCACCCCGAGACGAGTAGCCATGTACTTGTGCAGAATATTACTCCGACTGCCCCTCCAAAAAATAGGCCATGTATTCAAAAGAGACAACACAACAGTATCAATAAGCTGCAAAGCAATCTCAAAATTACTGTTAACTGATACAAACCTAAGAGAGAAAGTCGAAGAAATCAAAAACTCCTTTCTCTCCCAATGAACACTTACCTCGGAGTAGAGGGATTCGAACCCCCGACCTGCTGCTCCCAAAGCAGCCGCGCTAACCAAACTGCGCTATACTCCGAAAA
>NZ_PPEU01000101.1:0-2227 GCF_003056015.1 Candidatus Similichlamydia epinepheli
TTAAATCTGATGAGAGGGCCCACTTCGGAAGCTCATTCGATTTACGAATAACAGCCTTTCTCTTACTGAATTCTTTGTCCCACATATCGACAACACGACGAGCTTGGAAATAGGCATCCATTTTTGCTCGAGTACTATTTTGATGTAGAAATCCAATGCCAAGGGTTAAACAAAAAAGTGTGAAGAACCCAAATACGGTAAATGCGATTCTTCTTTTACAATGACGGATACCGACTGGTTCACTTTCATGAAGGGGAAGAGTCGATTCGTCTCTTTGGTCTTGCATGCTCATGAGAATACCTCCAAGGAATGATCGAGAGCCTAACAAAAATTTCGACAAACCAAATACACAAAATAGACAGGTTCTTTGATACACTGTAGCACAACATATATGTTGTGCTACAGTGTATCAAAGAACCTGTCTATTTTGTGTATTTGGTTTGTCGAAATTTTTGTTAGCCTCTCGTCGATCGAGTGAACAGTTGATCATGGAAGGAAAGGTAATAGTCAACAATATTATCGAAACATCTCCAGCCAGAAATGTAAGTGAGCATGATGTCATATTAGTAAATGGAATTCCTCTTCCTAAAAGGCCCTCTTTAACATACATAGCATTTCACAAGCCGAGAGGATATGAATGTTCGAGTAAGAGTCGTGGGAAAGGTGTATTTTCTCTTTTGCCATCTCATTACAATAAGCTCTTATATGTTGGACGACTAGATATTGAATCTTCTGGTCTTCTTTTCTTTTCTAATGATGGTGATTTCTGCCACAGGATTGCGCACCCATCTTTTGGAGTGAAAAAACATTATATTTTAAAAACACACCGTGATGTCACTGCAAGTGATCTTGAAAGGTTGTCTTCAGGAACAGAAATAGATGGCAAGCATAGGGCTCCACTATTAGTGCGTAAAATTCGTAGAAATACTGTACGTGTGACTGTCGCAGAAGGTAGAAAACATGAAGTGCGATTATTTGCAGCTGCAGCTGGTCTAATTGTTCACGAATTGATCCGAGTCCAAATAGGCAACTATCAACTAGGTAAATTGCCTCTTGGCAGTTGGAGACATACTTCTTTGGATGAGATTGTTTCCTAAGAAGAGATAAGGAGGTTTATACCCATGGGATTTTACATTATTGCTACGATATTTCTGGTTCTTGCTTCGTTAACTGGAATTATCCACTTGTACAACAGCCTTGAACATTACAAGGCTAGGGCACAAAATCAATGGCATCAAATCAATGTCCAACTACAAAGGCGTTATGATCTAATTCCGAACTTAGTTGAGACTGCCCGTACTACTATGAACTTCGAAAAATCTACACTGGAAAGTGTAATTCAAGCTCGTAATTGTGCTGTACAGGCTCTATCTGCGACTCAAGGAGAGTTAAATGCACAACGCATACAAAAGCTTTCACAAGCGGATCAGATACTCTCTGGAACTCTTCAAAATTTTTTTGCTGTCGTAGAAAAATATCCTGACCTTCGTTCTGTTGAAAACATGAAACATCTGCATGAAGAATTGGTTTCAACAGAGAATCGCATCGCCTTTGCTAGGCAAGCTTACAATGATGCAGTTATGTATTACAATGAGAGTCAGATGCGTATTCCGTCTAAATGGATAGCAGGATTAGGTGGCCATCACCCAATGGATTTCTATCCTCTCTCATCAGATGAGATGAGGGAACCTGTTCGTGTTCAATTCTAGGTATCGAACAATGTCTTTTTGGAAACGTCAAGATATCCTTAGGAGGCAAACAACTCATTGCCTTTTTGCCTTTTCAGCAGTACTTTTCATGGCTAGTGGTATTGCGGAAATGTTGTGGCGATGGTCACACGGGATTGACTTATTCGAAAGCCAACCACCAGACTACATCTGTGGCTATCTTAAGTTATCTAAATTATTTTTTAGGTGGAGGAACTACAATTGCCGAGTCTTTGAATGGCGAACTGATTCCCCGTGATACTAACCACCCGACTCATAGGATTGTTTGGAATCTTATTGAAGAATTAGCAATCGCAGCTGACCTTCCGGTTCCTAAACTTTACATTCTTCCAGATCAAGAAATTAACGCTTTTGCTGCAGGGACATCTCCTTCCAATTGGGTTATTGGAATTACAAAGGGTACAATTCAGAGGTTGTCAAGAGATGAGATCCAAGGCGTTCTCGCGCATGAGTTTGGTCATTTGAAAAATAAAGATCTTCTCCTTCAATTAGGAGTAACT
>NZ_PPEU01000102.1:0-2219 GCF_003056015.1 Candidatus Similichlamydia epinepheli
CTTTGCATTTTGATACGATTAACACAATCTAGTTATCGTCATGGGCTTATGCTTGACTCTTGCCGAAATCTTTCTCGGCATCTTTGAAAGTATACTACAGTCTGGCCCCATCCAAAATCTTGTTTGATCTCTTTTTCAATTGAAAAACTAGGGATAAACTCAACAAGCGATTGCCCCACAGTTATAATCAATGGTCTGTGTGAAAGTCTAGTCAACCATACTGCTAAATCTAAAAACAATTCATCATCTGATATAGATGCGTAAAAGTAGATTACTGTAGCTTGTTCCAATGGTGCTGAGCAAATGTCTTCAACAAGAAATCTTGCCTGTTTGATTCGTAATATGCGAACTAGAAAATTTGCTCTACTAATAAAAAAAGGAACGCTATCAATTCCTATTACTCTGCAACCTATTCTAGATAAAGACCAAAATAAAAGCCGGCCTCTTCCACATCCTAGATCTAAAAGTACATCCTCGACTCCTATACAAGCTTCACTACAAATTATTTTCCAAGTACTTAGAGGAGTTTCCCCATAGGGGACATTTGCAAGATAGTCTTGCCCCTTTTCTTTCTCCCAGAAAAGACGACATATTCGATAAGGGCTAGAAAATAAGTATAGAAAAAATAGGACAAAATCCTTTTGTGCAAAAGAAGGACAACAAAGATATTCTCTGACAGTCCAAAAAAAATAGTATATCTGAAATATTTTGAATCGCAGGATAATTCTCAAGCCTTCTAGCATCAGACACCAAAGAATAAGCTGGCCATTTGCTGAGCGAATAAGAAATACATAGCAGTAGAAGTCACATCATTAATAGCAGTTACTATTGGACCAGATGCTACAGCTGGATCAACTCCAACCTTCTCAAAAAAAAGAGGGAAAAGGACCCCAAGAGTAGTAGCGAAAAGGCATGCCCCGCTTAATCCTATACCTACGACCAAACCTAATTCCCATGGATAGATCTCAACAGCTCCGTACACGCAAAATAGTTTTTGCAAGAACATAATCAAACACCCAGCACAAAAACCAAAAAGTAAACCTGCAGAGGCTCCAATTGCAATTTCGCGAAAAATAACAGGCAAAGTAGATCTTTCTGGGACCAACCCAGCAGCGATACCACGAACAAGAACTGTGCTACATTGTAATCCAACATTTCCAGACATGCCATTTATCATAGGTACAAAATGGAGAAGGATTCGATATTTCGCTGGGAATCTAGAAAGATTTCCAGCATTTAATAACCCTGCACAAAGAGTGATAATCAACCAAGGAGCGCGAGAAAAAACTCCCTGTAAAAGTGGTGTCTCACCTTCTATCTCTTTTTCTGTCCCAGAAATGTATGCGATGGTTTTATCAGCCTTTTCTTCGATCGAGTCTAGAACATCTTCATACGTAATCACTCCCAAAAGAATACCATTACTATCGACTACTGGCACATCTGTGTCTTTGTACCTGTCAAAAATTTCAATCACTTCCTCTATGGGAGAATCTGGAGTAACTAGCTGCGAAATAGATCTCATTACCCTTTTTAAAGGTACATTTACTGGATAAATCAAAAGGGCCCTAGATGGAACACATCCACAAATAGCTCCTATTTTATTCAAAATAAAAACACGCAACAAAAAATCGATCTCTGGATGTTCACGTATGAATGCAGCAGCATCTCCTATAGTCCAATCTGCTTGAAAGGCAAAAAACTCCCTTGACATAAGACGTCCGACCGTTCCTGGAACATATCCTCGTTGTGCCACAATCTTCGCAGATTTTTTAGGATCTAAAAGAGCCATAATTCGGCGTTCTCTTCCGTAGGACAAAGCTACAATCACGAGAAGAGCCTCATCTACAGGAAGATGCATGATAATTTCAGCTATCTCTTCATCACACAATGTAGATGCAACCACCTTTTTCGTAGATTTGCCAGCACTAGCAAAAAACTTAACTCTACGTGCAAAAGTCTGAAGAGCTTCATAAATGTAGATTCGTTGTTCCGCCATGCAGCTCTGCGAAACATGTGCTAAATCCTCTGGTGAAGATTCAGAACAAAGAGCAAGTAATTCGTCCCAAAAATGTTTTTGAGAATAAAGGCTAAAAATATGAGACAACTTTCCATACAAAAGACTGTCTCGAACCGCGTAACGTTTCGGTACAAAGTACTTATGATCTGATACTACCTCCGAATTAGATTCTTTCAAGACCAATCCTCCTGAGCTTGATGCT
>NZ_PPEU01000103.1:0-2196 GCF_003056015.1 Candidatus Similichlamydia epinepheli
AAGCTGCAGGGAGAATTCACACTGATTTGCAAAAAGGCTTTATTCGTGCTGAGCAGATTAGTTATGAAGATTTTCTTTCTTGCGGCGGACGTCAAGGAGCAAAGGATCAAGGAAAAGCTCGTCATGTGGGAAAAGATTATGTTGTTGTAGAAGGGGATGTGCTTCTCTTCTACCACAAGATCTAAGCAAAAACCCATTTGTTTAAGAGGAAGTAGAAATGGGAGAAAAGACAGAGAAGGCAACTCCCAAAAAATTGCGAGATGCAAGAAAGAAAGGACAAGTGGCTAAGTCACAAGACATACCGGGAGCTGCCACTTTTGTCACTTCACTCGGACTATTGCTTGCTCTCTCCACATTTCTTTTTGAACAATTTACTGGTGTCTGTTTTTTCTTTTGGGGGCGAATTTCTTCTCCTACATTTGCTGCCAAGATTAAAGGTTTCATTGTCAAAAATGGAAATTCCTTTAAAGCCTTCCTTTCTTCGGTGGTCCACTCCACTGAACGAAGAGCAACACCTTCTTCCAAACAAACCACACAACGACGAAGAAGCTCATGCGTTCGAGAGATTTCAGGGTCATGCATCGCTTTGCCTTTGCGCCGTTGCAAAGACTCTTGAGCCATTTTTAAATCAGCAAGCGCACATTCTAGATGAATGATTTCAACGTCTCCGATCGGATCAATACGACCCAAAACGTGGATTGTATCAGGGTCCTCAAAACAACGGACGACTTGAATGATCAAATCCGTTTCTCGAACATGAGAAAGAAAACGATTACCCAAACCAGCGCCCTCATGAGCACCTTGTACAAGTCCAGCTACATCGACAATTTTCATGGCAGCAGGAACGATCTTTTGGCTAAAACCTACCTTAGCTAAAGATTCCAAACGAGTATCTGGAATCAGCACAATTCCAACATTGGGATCAATGGTACAAAATGGAAAATTAGCTGATTGAGCCGAACGACTTTGGGTCAAAATGTTGAAAAGAGTCGATTTGCCTACGTTTGGCAACCCAACTAAAGAACAGGAAAGGGAATGTGCAGACATGCATTTACCTAAATACTTGACGAGTCTCAAAAATCATATGAATAAGAGAAGAAAATTCTTTCTTTAATTTTTTCAGATCTAATGGTTGTTCAAAAAGAAACAGCGTAGGGAATGTTTGGACTACGTTCAAAAAATCACCTTCCAAATTCGGATTCATAACTAAGGGTAATATCCAGTAAGGGCCTTTCTTGGGCAAACATTCTAAAGCTGTTTTAAATTGTGTGCGCACCAACTGATTTGCACAATTTTGATAAGAAGAAGTCAAAAGAGGAATGAAGATATCTGCACAACGGACACGATTCGCTGTTACATCAAGATCAAATTCATCATAAAAAGTTGTATCCACAGAAAGCCGACACAAACGAGGCTCAAGAGCTTCATAAAGAACGGGATACAACTGACGCATTAGCGAACGATCATGTAAATGGAAAGAAAAAAGTGCATGAAGCCTTCTCGGAGGGAAGCGACGATTTTTTTGTCGTTTTTGAGTTGTGATCGCAGATTTCTCAACAGAAAAAGAAAATTTTTCTAATAAAGAAGCAAAAGGTTCACCAGGACGAATTGGAGAATAAGAGTAGAGAAAGAGAGCACGACAGTCACCTATCTTCTCCCACAATTCATCAGAAATCTTACTCAGTGATTTGATCATGACCGAACAAACAGGCCCAATCGAAAACTGGCGACACCCACGAGAAAAATACATCTCTGGACGCAACAAAGTCCAAAGACGGCCCGAGAAAGCTTCTATTGCTCTAGTTCGAAAGACCACAGAAGTGTTGGGAAAATAAAAATCACCTTGACAAAAAGGGCAATACCGTCCCAAAAGTTAACCACCTCTTCTAAACTCCCGATCTGAATGATACAACGAGCTTTACTTCACTGCACAAATGATTTGTACAAAAAAGAGTTTTGTCTAGAGCTTACCTAAGTGAGATACGATATTATCTGAAAGTTGATACTCGTCCTTAACCGACTTTAAATTGAGCCCAACTTCTCTTAACGCTCTCAAACAACCTCGGATTAACATTCCCCGATCAAATACAACTCCAGAACTTTCTCGAATCTCCAGACAGAGCTTGTCCATCCAAATAAGGCGGTTCATAGCGCAATCGCTCTATTTGATAGATCTGAATCCGCACTTCTCTCGGC
>NZ_PPEU01000104.1:0-2191 GCF_003056015.1 Candidatus Similichlamydia epinepheli
AAGAACTATCTATGGCGAGTCCAAAACAAAAAATCATCATCTGAATCATCAGATGGAGAGGGGCCCTCATCCAGGTTGCTCAGCATTTCAAGAAAATAAGATTCATTACGCAAAGGATCTAACCAGCTATCTTCTAACACTTCTTCTAAAGAAGGAACAACCCCAACCTCAACTGCTTTCGAAAAGCATTTTAGCGCTTTATCTATGTCACCTCGAACCGAGTAAATACAGGCCAAGTTATAGAAAACCATTTGATTTCCTAATCTCAAAGACATCAAAAATTTTTCTTCAGCCTCTTGAAGATGAGCCTCATAATACGACAGAATGTAATGTTGTGGGACAGAAGATTTGATAAATGAAAGAATACAAATACCCCATTCACCCCAAACGATATCATCTTCCGGATCTATTTCAGAAAGAATTCTATAATGTTCAAAAGCTCTGAAAAAGCATTCTGGGTCAGAGGTTGCCTCTGCCAAATGAGAGAGTGCAAAAGCGAAAGCTAAACGAATATGGAATGCATTTGGATCAATGTTTT
This sequence comes from Candidatus Similichlamydia epinepheli, assembly GCF_003056015.1. Classification (NCBI taxonomy): domain Bacteria; kingdom Pseudomonadati; phylum Chlamydiota; class Chlamydiia; order Parachlamydiales; family Candidatus Parilichlamydiaceae; genus Candidatus Similichlamydia; species Candidatus Similichlamydia epinepheli. The sequence goes on from NZ_PPEU01000104.1 coordinate 539, forward strand.
GAGCAAGTGCTAATGATTGTACTGCACGGTCATAGAAAGTCTCATCCCCAGAGTAATCTCCTTGTAAATCTAATGCACATCCATGCTGGTAAAGCAACTCAGCATCTAACCTCACACCCATTGCCTGATACTGATCGATAACAAAAGAAAACTTTGACAATGCCTCATTCAAAAGCTCCTTATTCCCTAAAATTTCGGATGCTCGCATCAATGCAACTGCCCAATCTATATTAATCCATATATGTTCTTCGCATAGATCAGAACACTCACTGAATCCCGCCAAACATTTCTTAAAAAGATTAATATTGCCTGTGGATTCTGCCAAAAGAAAGTATGTCTGTGCAAGGCCAAGACTAATCCAGCTGGATCTACCAAGTTGGGCCATTGAGGTTTTCAAACGGGCCAATGCGCTTTGGAAAAAACGTGTATCGCAAAAGTATCTTCCCTGCTCAATTAGTGCTAGTGCATGCCTATAGTGATGAATAGTCTCCTCTGGCTCCTGATCTATAACTTCCAATAGAACATTTTCTGCCTGACGAAGTAGAGCTAAATTATCGTCATAAGCTCCAAGAATTGTTTGACAACAACTTAACAAGCTTCTCAACTTTGGATGAATAGGATCTACAGCAAGCCCAATTTGGAGCTTATCACACGCAATACGTAAAAATTGTACTTGTTGTCTAAACCTTCCAACAAAATAGTATAGTTCTGCCCATTGTAAACTTACTTCTATTCGACTTGCTCCTCTTGCTAAAGCTCCAGAAAATGCCTCTTCTGCCTTTGCAAGAGATTCATCAAATCCTTGATGGAAAAGGCACCTAGCATGAAATTTAGCAAGAAGAAGCCAGGCATCTGGACTTTCTGGAGCCAAATTAATGGCACATGCAATCAATTTCTCTGCTTGACACAACAAGTTATGTGATGAAACACGCTTGGAAAGCGCAAGCACACAATCACTGTACGCAAGCCAAAAAGATACCTTATTGACGTTCTTCTCCTGAGCCTCTGCAAAGCATCTAATGGCCTTCACATAATCCCCTATTTCCTCTGAATTTTTTGCTGTAGCAAATAATAATTCTGCCCAAAGAAGATGTGTTTCAGCATCAATAAGCGAAGAAGAGACTATTGGATGAGCTAAATCGTAAGCCTCCTGTAATAATTGAGTTGAATCAAGCCAAAACGATTGAGCAGCTAACACAACGCGCAAAAATAGATGCAAATAAGGAAGATGAAATGAAGACTCCTTCAATGCCCTTCTTAATCGATAAACGGCATGACTTAACGCTCCAGGATTCTTTTCATTCAAATAGCAGCTCCAAAAGGTTTGCCCCTGAAGGTAAGCAACATAGTGACTCATAGGAGCTACTTGAGAGGCCAGCTCAAAGCAATTAAGCATCTTTATTGCAAGACCAGAGTTTACTTCATTTGAAAATAGCCTTCCTTCGTGCACTAAAGCTTCCGCAAATAACTCTCTATCTTGAGCAGACCAAGTAGACCACGACTTTTCATGCTTAAATCTTTCAAGAATAGAAAAATTTTGTTGTTCCAGGGCCAATCTTAGAATTGAAGCTTTTGAACTCTCCTTCATTGCCAAAGAAGCCCTCCCAATGATCCCGTTACATACAAAACAGATTTGTGCTAGCCAAAGGTATA
>NZ_PPEU01000105.1:0-2159 GCF_003056015.1 Candidatus Similichlamydia epinepheli
ATTTCCCTGGCAATCGTCCCTCAACTATTCTTCTCGGAGATAAATTTTCTATCGAAAACTTAGGTGCACTTTGGTCGCTTTACGAAAATCGTGTTCTTTTCCAAGGGAGATTTTGGCGAATTAATTCTTTCGATCAAGAGGGAGTACAATTCGGGAAGGAACTCTCTCAACAAATTCTTTATGGAACAGAGTCTATCAGTCAATTCTGGGATCAGACTTTTTTTTTACTCGTAAGTTGACACCATTCAAAAGTATGTTTCCATGGTGATACCATTTCTATCTCTGTTGCCCGGTCAAACAACCTAGGGAATAGAGAATTCTTTGGCACAGTTGCCGGTTGTGTCGCACTGATACTACGTGGACAAGATAATGAAACTATCCAACAATGTCCTATAAAAAAAGCATTCACAATTCGAGCAACGGTTTTTTGTTTTAAAAAAACCAGCGACTGGAATGAAAGCACAGGACCAATCTTCGGCTGCAAAAATTGATATTTTTTTTCCACGGTGACCCAACAGTTATTTGTTTCTGTTGGTTCTTTTGCTAGAACGCTTGTACCTTTATCGGGAAGAGGAATCATCTCCATCAGAAAAAGAAATCGATTTTTTAGCCGATTTATAATGGCGATATCTACCAAGTTTGTATGTCGCAGTTAACCAAGACCCAATAGTGGCACAGCTTAAAATCCCTATAGAAGACGTACAAGCATCAATCGATCCAAGGATGCCTAGCAGTACAGTAAGAGAGATAGAAGCCATAGCCTTCCCAGATCTAGCGGCTAAGCCATCAATAATAGCCTTCCCTCGTACGCGAATTGGACCACTAAGTTCTATTAAAACTAAATCTTTGTTGATGTCTAGTAAGGCAGATTTAAGTGAACGAGCAAGACAACTTTGCACAGCACCGAAAAAAACGGTTGCCTCTAAAGGCGATAGCCCAAGACAAGCAGCTATAAATGCTGTTCGTTGCGGGAGCAAAAGAAAAAGGAAAAAAAAGAAAGACGTAATAAGCGAAACAAATGGAGTGACTAAGGCGGTGGTAAGCCAGCTAAAATGCTTTAACAAGCTACCAGACATGAAAAATGCGGAAAGAGATGCAACTAAGCTAGTAACAATTGCAATGTAGTGCATATAGGCAGAGAAGGAGAGAGGATCAGGGTAAAGAGCATAGGTCTTAGCTGTCCATAAAACCTCCCCTAGATTCAATAATAGGTTATAGGCGAACGTAATTCCGCTTAAACAAAGAATCGTCTGATTCTGAAAGAGAAAGGACCATCCATCTTTAATTGAAGTAGTGTTATTAGATCTAACTTGTGGGTCTATTTTCTTTTTTGGCTTGAACTGAGAAGAAACCCAGCAAAAGATCGAAAAAATCCCAACTCCAGACAAAAGAACCGTAATCATCATTTTAGTCAGAGCTTGGTCCCATGCCGTTTCTCCAAATGGAAAACTAGGAGTGAAGGGGATAGCAGAAAAATAAAGACCTACACGTCCTGATAAAATACCTGCGAAGTTTAATCCAGTTCGAAGAATAGGATAGAGACGCTTAGCTTGTTCAATCGAAATAACATCGTTCAAAAATCCCCAGAAGCAGATATTTAATATAATTACACTCCATAGCTCACTTATGATGTAAAAAAGTGTAAAGGGCCAGTGTCGAATCAGAATGGCAACAGAATCAAAACCTTTAGGTAAGTATGGCTCTAGAAAGTTTGCCAAGACATCAAATAAAAACTCATTTCGCTTGGGATAAAGAATGAAAATGAAAACGGCGTAAAACGATAGAAAAAGGGAAAGCATCACCAAAAAAGCTCGGCGAGGACCGATCCTAATCGAAATAATTGCAAAAAAATAAGAGGCAAAAAATGTCGATGGTAAAAGTGCCCAAGTCTTAATGAACGGCACAGCAGAAGCACCAGCAGATGTTATCACTAAAGTGTCCTTAATGCTCTTCAAGCTGTAATAATTGAAGGCAATAAGAAAAAGAGTGATTATCAAAGGGATGAGAACTCTAGCTTCACCTTGCTTGACTGGCCAGAAAGACGATCGCAAGGACATCGAAACTGTGTTCCTGAAGATCCTTAACAGGATCAAAGAACTACAGCTAACTAATACTGCAAACTTCCAAAACAAAATGTTTCAGCTCCAAAAGAGCAAAAT
>NZ_PPEU01000106.1:0-2079 GCF_003056015.1 Candidatus Similichlamydia epinepheli
TGGACATGTTACTCGTGAGGATCACGGAGAATTAGCTAATGCAACTATTCGTCTTCTCTCTTCGGCAAGACAAAGTAAAGAGAAAATGTCTATGGGATTCGATCTTTCTCCTTGGGATGATAAGTTGCTTCTTTTTGCAGAGAAATTTAGTCGGGAAATTCTTTCTCTAGAAGTAGACCTATCCCTGGAGAAATCTCTTGATTTACTATGGGATATTCTTTCGTCTGTCTTTTCCCCACAAGAAGCAGGTGTAAAACTTTCTCTTGTTGAGAAGTTCCGTCCAAATTGGAAAGAGGCTGTATGACAGCATCAATCACTTTGAAACTCACCAAAGGTGAATTGCGTTCTCAACGTAAGAAACTTTCCGAGTTTCAAGCATACTTGCCTATTCTTGTTTTAAAGAAGGGACTATTACAAAAAAAGGTATTAGTAAATAGATCTAGTTTAGCCCATTTTCGTGAAGAGATGGAGAAATCTTTAAAAGCTATCTCATCGCAAAAAGCCTCTTTGTCGATGAATCCTAAAATAGGTTCTTTATTATCTATCGAAGCAATAGACAGGTCATTAGAGAATGTGGCTGGGATTTCTCTTCCATATATCTCATCGATAACATGGAAAGATGTTCCTTACTCCATTGCAGGAACTCCTTATGGCACTGAGCAATTCATTCAATTAGGGCGTCTATATTTAGAATCAAAGATTCGTTTTGAGTATGCTGAAAGGAGATTGCGTATTCTCGAAACAGAATTTAAGCGTATTTCTGTTCGTACAAATTTAATTGAAAAAGTTCTTATTCCTAGGCGCCAAGATAATATTAAGAAGATTTTAGTTTTTCTTGGAGATGTAGAGTTAGCTGCAATTGGACGTTCAAAGATCTCCAAAAAAAAGAAGGTATAGGATGGTTTGCTTTCCAGCGAGTAAATGGTTGGTCGTCGGATCTCAAACGGAGCGTGAACATTTTTTAAAGAAAGTACAACTCCTTGGAATTATTGAATTTGAAGATAAAGGATCTTCTAACCTTCATATTTTTGGTGACTACCAACTGATCTCAAATGCTTTATTGCTTTGTATAACACAAGATCCTTGCGAGATTGCCACTCTTGAGAAAGAGCATGTTATTTTGGATAGAGCTTCTAATTTGGCAAAAAATATTTTATTTCTGACTGAAAAGAGGAAGAGCCTTCAAATGAGTAAAGAAGCTCTTCTCAGAGAAGAAAAAAAGCTGTTGCCTTTTGGAAGCTTTCGTAAAGATGAGATTGAAAAGATAGAAACAAACTTAAAAACAAAAATATATTTTTTGTCTCTTAATGTTAAAGAGTTCGACTCAAAGTATAAAGATGATAGTCGCTTAGTTGAGCTTTCTTGTGATGGTTTGGTTTGGCACGGTATTTTGTTTGGAGAAGATCCCGATTTAAAAGACTCTATCGTGCAGGTTGAGAGTGATAGTTATCATGTGACATCTGACTTGATTTCTATCGATGAGCAGATTGCAGAGTTAGATTGTGAATTAAATAAACAAAGTACGGAGAGACCTTACCTTGAAAGAGCAAAGAAAATTTTATTAAATCGATTTCATTTGCATCAAGCTGAGAAGTCAACAGTTGATAAAGATGGAGCTTTTTGGGCTTTTATTTGGGTACATCCTAATTATGAGAGTCAGTTGGGTGTTTTGGCAACAGAACATTCAGTTTATTTAGAAAGATCTTGTATTGATGAAATGGAAATTGCTCCGACAGTTTTTCAGAACGAAGGTTATTCAAGAATAGGTCAGGAACTTGTGGAAGTTTACGATGTGCCCTCAACCTATGACCAAGATCCTTCTCTGTCAGTTTTGATTTCTTTTGCCATTTTTTTCGGTTTAATTATGGCCGATTTGGGTTACGGATTGGTGATATTACTACCCTCTCTCTACCTTCATTATCGGAAACAAATTTCATTTTCAGAATCTAGTAAAAGAATGATTGGTCTCGGAATAATTCTCGGATCAGCTACTTCAGTTTGGGGTGGAATAATTGGAAGTTTTTTTGGAGTAAACTTTTCGTCTCGATTTTCTCCTTTGCAATTTTTGGCTGAAAAGAA
>NZ_PPEU01000107.1:0-2059 GCF_003056015.1 Candidatus Similichlamydia epinepheli
CACCTGGTTCTGTAGTAGGCACAACTCAAGAAGATCGTTTTGTGCATTCGATTTTTGTTCCTTTTAGACTTTCTGAAGGAGAGTATGAAGTTGAGTGGATCATTGAAGACGGTTCGTATTCAGTCGATACTACCGTTGCTAGACTGAAAAACAAACAAGGTGAACATATTGAGGTGAGGATGTTTCAGAAATGGCCCCTGAAGCAACCTCTTCTTTTCGGAGAAAGGAAGCTCCCTTATTCACCTTTAGAGACAGGTTGTCGTGTAATAGATACACAATTTCCAATTCTGAAAGGTGGTACATTTTGTTTGCCTGGTCCCTTTGGTGCAGGAAAAACTGTCTTACAACACCATCTTGCTCGTTTTTCCGCTGTCGATGTGGTGATCTTTGCCGCATGCGGTGAACGTGCAGGGGAAATTGTTGAGATGCTCAAAGAATTTCCACTATTGAAGGATCCGCAAACAGGTCGACCATTATCTGATCGAACTGTTCTCATCTGCAATACTTCTTCTATGCCAGTTGCAGCCAGAGAGTCTTCTGTCTACATGGCTGTGACCATTGGAGAGTATTATCGTCAAATGGGGCTTGATGTTTTAGTTGTTGCAGATTCAACATCTCGCTGGGCTCAGGCTATGCGTGAGATGTCTGCTCGTCTAGAAGAGATACCTGGCGATGAAGCATTCCCTGCTAGTTTGAATGCAAAAATTGCTGAACTATATCAGAGGGCAGGAGTGGTCTGTTCGAAAGACGGCTTGACAGGCTCTCTCTCTCTTGGTGGAGCTGTTTCTCCTGCAGGAGGAAATTTTGATGAGCCTGTTACGCAAGCGACTCTGTCTGTTGTTGGATCTTTTTTAGGTCTGTCACGCAATCGTAGCGGTGCCAGAAGGTATCCTGCGGTCGATCCACTTATTTCTTGGTCTAAGTATAGTGCTAAATTTGCCTCTATTCTCTCAAGTGACGTTCCATTATGGGAGAGATGGATGAAACGAACACATGAGTTGCTTCAAGAAAGTCTAAAAGGAACAAAAATCGAATGCACAAAACGATCTTCTTGAGTTGTGCCTACTACAGAACCAGGTGAAACAACATTACCCACAGAAACCAATGGTCGAAAAGTCCATAGCTTATCCCTAGGAAGAGAGGGATAGTAAGCACCCCTAACCAAAAAAACACCATGCTCCTGAAAGGTGGAGTTAATAGGGTTCTGTAACCCATCAAAAACACTCCCCAACAACCCAGGCCCCAATTCAGCTTCAATCAGATCATTTGTGAACTCAACATCAGCTCCACTGAATACTCCATAAGTTGGCTCAAAGACCTGCAATTTTGCAATGGAACCGTGAATTTCTAACACTTCAGCACGTAAAGAAACATCTTCTACAAAAATAGAAGCTGATTCACCAAGCCGGACGTTGCCTTCAAACTCCACTTCAACAAGATTACCAAAAACAGCAACGACCTTACCTCTCGTGTGATTCCCCATTCCTTACCTCTCTAAGCATGTATTTCGTAGAAAATTGCAGACAAGTCGATCTCTTTTTCAGATTGCACCTTAAAGGACCAATCCAATGCAAAAAGCTGGTGAGCAATCTCACATAAAAGGCTCTCTCTAGAAAACCAACCAGATTGATCAATTCGATTGTTCAGCCAGTCGAATCGGTAGAGCATAATTGCTCTCTCCACTTCATCAGGATCAGGAAGATGAAAGTGAAGCCGAGAAAAAGCTAATCGACAGCTATCACAAAGATCATCTTTAATAAACGAAGAAACGTTAGTCTGCTCTTCTCTACCAAACAGTTCCCTTTTCTTCGATCGTTCACATATAAGATTTTGAAAGAGAGCCTTTTCAAATAGAAAAATATCTCGAACAGCATCACACGATGCATTTTCAATTTCATATGAAAAGAAAGAATAAGCAATTTCCTCAAAAGCAAAAACCTGTCAAGGGAAGTACAATTCCCTTTAGAAGAGACCTCTTCATCCGCAAAACATCTCCTTTCTCAAATTGTTTCTCTTCACATTGTGTAGAAACCTTGTACCCCTGAGAAATTGATAAACA
>NZ_PPEU01000108.1:0-2058 GCF_003056015.1 Candidatus Similichlamydia epinepheli
GCATTCACGATTATCGTTTTTCTTACGACAAGATGCTCCAATTTGATGGAAAGACCGCACCTTTCATTCTCTATTCACGTGTGAGAGCTTTGAGTATCTTACGAAAAGTTTCTAGTCAGTTTGAAATTCATGATTTGAGCAATTTGGATTGCAAAGAGGAGAGAGATCTTGTTCTTTTGTTATTAGAATTTTCTGATGTTGTGAAAAGGGTAGTTGAACTGAGAACACCTCATCTCTTGGCAGATTATGCGTATCAGGTTGCTAAGCAGTTTAATAGCTTTGTAAGAGATTGCAGGGTAGAAGGTTCCACTAGAGAAAAGGAAAGATCATTTATTTGTCGAATGACAGCTGATCTTTTAAGCCTTTCTCTTCGACTTTTAGGAATAGATCTGGTCGATCGCATGTAAGGCAAAAGAACTTTTTATCAGAGCCTCTTTATAAGGACGATTTGGGATCTCTTGCACATATCTTGGAACAGCGTACCCAGGGAGGATCTTTTTTAGTTCTTCTATGATGATGAGCCCCTTGTCTATAGAGACTTCAAATCGTTCTGATCCAGACACTCGGTCTAATTGAAAGAGATAGTAGGGGAAAATACCTCTGTCAATGACCTGTGTAAAAAGAGAGGACAATGTCTTTGATGAATCATTCACTTTCTTTAACAGGACTGTTTGTGTCCCTACAGGAATACCAAGTTTTTGAATGCCCATAATAGCTTTGAAAAGATCTTCTCCCAGCTCATTTTGATGATTGATATGGATAAAGAACCAGAACTGAAATCTGTTTTGAAAGCTTGCAATCAATTGCAGGAATTCTTTGTTTAATCTCTCTGGGATGCCTACTGGGAATCTAGTGTGAAATCTAATACGACGAATCTGTTTGAGAGTTGAAACTTGTTCTAAAATTTTTCTAAGTGATCTGTCTGATAGGGATAGCGGATCTCCACCACTGAAAATAATTTCTTCTATGGAGATGTCTTGTTGTATAATTTTCAATTCTTCTGTGAAATCGTATGAAAAATTTGCGTAATCAAATTGACTACGGAAACAGTAACGACAATGCATGGCACATGCGCTAGTTAGAAGAAGAAGAGCTCTTCCATGATATTTTTGAAGCAATCTAGGAGACTTGAGGAAATTTTTTTCCTGTAGAGGATCAGGTGAAAACCCTCGGTAAGAAAGAGATTCTTCCTTTGTCGGCAAAAACTGAAGTAGTATTGGATCGTATACTTTTTCTTTGTCGATCCTATTAGCAAGTCTAATAGGAAGGTTACATGGGAATCGCTTATTTTGTTCAAATAGACTCATCTGTTCGGGAGACAGAAAAGAAGATAGCTCCTCAAAAGTACGAATATTTTTCTTTTGAATCTGTTTCCAAATAGGTTGTTCGTGCTTCAAATTTCAATATAGCTCGTGTCGAAATTGTCCCGAATCAATGGCCTTTGACATCCATGACTCATTGCCCTTATCTTTTGATAATGCCTGAAGAGCATTTATTAGTGATTGTCCCATCGGAATTGATCCTGCAATTAGAACTAAGGCTCCTTGCTCAATCCAATCCCAAATATAATCCCCTTGAGCCATTACCAAGTGTTCTAGACGGCATGGAGGTTTGGAATAGCTTTTTCTTGAAAAAGCTGTTGAAAATTTAAAATGGGAAGAGAGCGACAATTGTATCCAAGTTTCCTGATATATGAAATCTTCTCTCTCATCTCTATCACCAAAAATTAGCCAAGAAGACTTTTTATCAATGGATCTTTCAAAAATCCACCCAATGAAGGACGCTATTCCTACACCTGCTGTAAGAAAGATAACAGGATGGTTGTGTGTATGAATATCATGAAAAATTGAAGATCGAATTTCTGCTTCAATCATGTCTCCAATCTGCATTTCTTCACATAAATAGTAGCTTGCTACTCCAAAAGGCTCTTCAGGCAATCCGCCAATGTACCTTACTATAAGCTCCAAAGGGACGGCTAGACGAATGACGAATGGTTCCCCAGATTCTTCCTTAGCTGCTATCTCTTCTTTAGAGAGATAACGGTATCTCCTATCGTAA
>NZ_PPEU01000109.1:0-2056 GCF_003056015.1 Candidatus Similichlamydia epinepheli
TTTTCCTGATAATACACTTAACAAGTATGAACAACTGAGAACTTGGATCACCAAGCAGTCGAAAGAATCTCCTATTCGCATTGGATTTGAAGCGAATACTCCTTACAATCAAGTTTCAAGATGGATGAAAGCCTTAGAAGGATTTCAAGTGCAATGGAATGCTGATGAGGTATTGTGTGACTCTTTTCGTCTGAGAAAGAGTGGAAAAGAAATGAAAAAACTTCTCGCAGCATCAGAATTAGCATGTGCAGGGTTTTGGCATGTCATAACATTACTTCGTCCTGGAGTCACAGAAGAAGAGATTGCGTCCCGTATGATCACTTTTTGGATGGATAAAGAGCCTTCGTCCAAGCCTTCATTTGATATAATGGTTCTTTTCGGGGAAAATGGAAGCTCTCCGCATAGAATACCTGGCAAAAGGAAACTTAGTTTAGGGGATTCTATTCTTATAGATTTCGGTGTGAAATTAAATGGATTCTGTTCTGATGCTACTAGAACTTTTTCATTTGGAACACCATCGGATCAAGATTTCCTGAAGGTATGGAAAATAGTTGCAAAAGCCAAAAGAAAAGCAACTGCTCTATTTTCAAAAAAGGCGACCGCCTATTCATTCGAAAAAGAGGCTAGAAGAGTTATTCAAGATGGTGGATACGGTGATAAGTTCATTCATTCATTAGGACACGGATTAGGAGCTCTCGTACATGAGGCGCCTCGTTTCAATAAAGAAGAGCCTTTGGCAATCGATTCCTGCGTAACAATAGAACCAGGGATATACTTGCCAGGTAGATTTGGTGTTAGATTAGAAGACTCCTTCATTGTTGGAGAGACGGGGGCACTGATTATGAATAACTTACCAACTTTTCCATACTGGGAAATGTACAAAGATACTCTTTCTCTCCAGGCTAATCATTTGTTCAGCTAGGAAGGCTCAATCATGTAATAAGTAGTGGGACCAAACTCTTCAGTATGGAAACACAAAGGCTCGTCTATTGGTATGTCGTGGCCAGCTTGCCGAAGATGATCTAACAAGTCCCCACTAATTGATTGGAGTCGTGTGTAAGTAATTAACTGTGTTTTCAACAAATCTAGCAAAAACTGAACAAACAAAACGACCAGCAAACAAAGACACACTTTGAACTGGTCCCTTTTCAAGCTTTGGCACGAAAAAGAATACATTGGGCAGTAACGTGGTATCAATCGATTTATAATAATGTGGAGCTGTAACTTTGCCTGTATATCATACAGTTTTTACTATTTTTTATACAGAATTAGGCTTGAGAAAACAGGTTTGCTCATATTCGATCAGCTGAGTTAAACGGTGAACATGACAACTATATCCCGCATACGTGCAATCGAGATCCTAGACTCTCGAGGAAACCCCACTCTTCAGGTAGCAGTTGAAACTCTTGAAGGTCAACGGTCTGTTGCTTGCGTCCCATCTGGCGCTTCGACTGGCATGAAAGAGGCGTGTGAGCTTCGAGACAAGGATTTGAATCGTTTTCAAGGCAAAGGGGTATTGAAAGCTATTAAGAATATACATTCGATATTGTCGCCTTCTCTTATCGGTCTTTCTATTTTTGATCAGAGGGCAATAGACCAGTCAATGATTGAGTTAGATTTAACTAACAATAAGAGCAAGATAGGAGCAAACGCCATTTTAGGAGTGTCTATTGCTGTCTTTAAGCTTGCATTGGATAAACGTGGCTTGTGGGATAGAGATTCATCTCATCCTGTGGTTCTTCCTTGTCCGATGATGAATCTTATTAACGGTGGACTGCACGCAGATAATGGCCTGACTTTTCAAGAGTTTATGGTGAGACCTATTGGGGCTTCTTCATTTTCGGAAGGAGTGCGCTGGGGAGTAGAAATTTACCAAGTACTAAGTTCTATTTTGAAGAGGAGAGGTCTTTCTACGTGTGTAGGAGATGAAGGTGGCTTTGCACCACATCTTGATTCGGATGAAGAAGCTCTTCAACTGTTAAGAGAAGCTATTTTGGAAGCCGGGTTTTCTCAAGCCTAATTCTGTATAAAAAATAGTAAAAACTGTATGATATAC
>NZ_PPEU01000110.1:0-2011 GCF_003056015.1 Candidatus Similichlamydia epinepheli
ATAAAGAGATAGAAATGTAATTCTTTTTTGATTTCGAACAGATCGTGCCCATCCTTTCACACGTATTAGTCGTCCTTCACTTTCATCAAAACGTGTCAAGCAATCATGTACAGAAAATGGAAGGGCTTGCTCCACTTTGCGCCTCCTTGAGATGGCGAATTTCTTCCTTCCAAACATTCGGGCCGTCTGGAGTCTCCAAAATTTTAGGGACAGAACTGGTTCGACTATCTAACATCAAAGAATGAAAGGCCTCCCAGCCAATTTCTCCAGTTCCTAGGGAGGCATGTCGATCTAGCCTAGAGCCTAGGCCTTTTTTGGAATCATTTAGGTGAAGAAGTTTGAGATGGGAGAGGCCAATTTTTGCATCGAACATCATTAGCATTTGGTCTACTCCAGTAGCCGACCTAATGTCGTAACCAGCAGCGAAAAGGTGACAAGTGTCGAGGCAAACAGATAGCGGGATTCGATGATCAACACGATCTAGCAAGAAGGCAAGTTCCTCAAATGTTTTTCCTAATTGACTACCTTGTCCAGCCATAGATTCAAGTAGGAGGATGGGTTTTTCGGATGAATTAAGTTCATTTTGAAGGGACAGCAACCCCTCCACAATTTTTGTTAGAGAATCTTCACAATTTTGAGAGCCACTTGACCCTGGGTGAAAAACCAAAAAATCGATACCAAGACTCTGACACCTAACGACTTCCTCGCGAAGAGCAACGCGACTCTTACTAACCACCTCATCATGCTCAGATCCGAGGTTGATCAAATAACTCGCGTGGCTGACCACGCATTCAACGCCTGCTTTTATCTTTGCTTGTGTCCAAAGATCAATCTCACTTCGCAAGAAAGGCTGGCGTCCTCTCCAAGTTCTTTGATTGGAGGTAAACAATTGAACAGCATTCGCCCCGATTAGTGCTGCTTCTTGACATGCGCGGTCCACGCCGCCAGCAGCTGAACAATGAGCGCCCAGCATCACCGTAATACCTTAACCGTTGTGAGACAAAAACTCGCAGACTGTAGACACGTTAATTTCAAGTGGCAACGGAATCTGTTCAGCAAGAGGATAGCTCAACAGTCTGCCATTAAAGTTGTCTACTTCTAGCTCAAGATATTCAGGAACCTCACGCCTTTTGTTACTGATGTTTGATTTAGTTGACTCATTCTGAAGAGATGGAAGAATGGAAATTTCCATCCCAGGACGGACCTGAAAAGAACGCCTGTCCACCCTTCGACCATTTACCGCAACGTGCCCATGCGAAACAGCCTGCTGAGCAGCAAAAGGAGTTGATGCGAACTTAAGGCGAAAGATGACCACATCTAGTCGACATTCCAACAGGCAAAGCAGATGATCAGCAACTGCTCCGCCCTTCCGAGCAAGGGAGCGTGCCATGTTGAAATAACGCCCTAGATGTTTTTCGGAAAGCATCCCAAACGCAGCCTTCAACTTTTGTTTTTCTTCTAGTTGATTTCCGTAATCAGACTTTTTTTTCTTTCTGGAGACCTGTTGACCTGTGGAATTTTGTTTATGTGCCAATGGATTGCGTTGCCTTCCGAATACGTTCGCTCCAAAGCGTCTAGCGATTTTGTTTTTGGATCCACGATAACGAGCCATCACTGCCCCATAATACACAAAGAAAACGATCAGGACATTCTATCTTGATCCTACAAATTCATAAAGTCGTAATATTAAAAACCTAGCAAACACCGGTTGAACAGAGGGAGAAAAACAGGATGCCGTTGTCCTTAGAAGGCGCGCCTTATTTAGCAATCTCATACTATCGTTTTTGGAAAATTTTGGATGTAGAGGCAGAGGTTCAATCACATCTAAGTTTTTTCCGCACTATTGATGTCCGTTCAAGAGCTTATGTTGCAAGCTATGGGGTGAACGTTCAACTTTCGATCTCTACGCAAGACTATCACATTTTGCAGGATTGAGAAGAATTCACAACGAATTCCTCCCGTGCAACACATCATAATCTCTTCATTAGGAGAAAGCTTCTTTCTCAAATCT
>NZ_PPEU01000111.1:0-2006 GCF_003056015.1 Candidatus Similichlamydia epinepheli
CCAGGAAAGGTTCCGCTACTTGTAACTCCACATGCTCTTTTGAAAGAAGACTCTATTAAATCACCAAACTGTGAAAAAGATATACGAATTGGCGACACTGTTGTACATGTTAGGTCATCTATAAATGAAGGATTGCCTGGGTTTAGAATCATTCAACCTACCGTTTTTGCTGGTATATATCCTGCGAGCACGGACGATTATTTGAATTTGAGGGATGCTTTAGGCAAGCTTCAATTAAGTGATTCTGCTCTTGCTGTTGAACAGGAGACTAGTCACGCTCTTGGATCAGGGTTCCGTTGCGGCTTTCTAGGCCTTCTCCATTTTGAAATTATCGTAGAGAGGTTGCGTAGAGAGTTTAATCTAGATATCATCTCTACTTCACCTGGTGTTTTATACAGATTCACCCTCAACGGAAATAGACAGATAGAAGTTGACAACCCTACTTTCTATCCTGACCCTTCTACGATTGTCCATGTGGAGGAGCCGTGGGTGAAGGCGCGCCTTTTCGTGCCTGTTTCTTACCTTGGGCCAGTGATGCAGCTTGGAGTCGATAAAAGAGGGGCGCTTCTTTCGACTGAAACTCTGGATTCTTCTCGATTGATTTTGATGTATGAGTTTCCATTAAATGAGATTGTTGTTGAGTTCGGCGATCAGCTCAAATCTCTGTCGAAAGGTTACGCTTCTTTTGATTATGATCCGATTGGATATCGAGTCTCTGATATTGTCAAACTCGAGGTTCGAATTAATGGTGATGTAGTAGACGCTTTTTCATGTTTGATCCATCGTTCGAAGGCGGAACGAAAGGGCCGGCTGTTGTGTAAAAAATTGGTGGATGTGATTCCGAAGCATCTTTTTAAGATTCCGATCCAGGCTGCTGTAGGCGGAAAAATCTTAGCCCGTGAGACGATCTCAGCTTTGGCTAAGGATGTAACGGCCAAATGCTATGGGGGAGACATCACTAGAAAGCGTAAGTTGTGGGACAAACAAAAGGAAGGGAAAAAGAGGATGAAACAGATGGGTAAAGTCTCAGTGCCTCAGAAGGCCTTTCTTGAAGTGTTGAAGTCGGAGGAGTAAGTTGCGAGTACGAGTCGAATGGAGAGAGTTACGGGTTCGTATCTTTTCTGGATTGGTTGGTGTTTTCTTGGCTGCTCTTCTCTTTTGGATGTCGAGCTATTCCATTGGGATGTTCATATGCCGTTTGGGGGTTCGCATGCTTGCTTGGGGGGCGACTTACGAATTCGTGCGAATGACTCAAATGGTTTATAAGGACCTTATCCACCCTTCTTTTCATCTCTTATTGAGTTTCCTGTTCTTTATTCTTATTGATTTTCTACCGTCTCTTTCTTTGGCGCTCATTTCCTGTACGTCTCTGATTGGGTTGTTAGTTTTTTTCGATCCTTTTTCGTCGTTTATTAGGGTTGCCTCTTCCCTATTGATTTTCTTTTATATTCATCTTCCTGTTGCTCTTTTTGAACAGCTTTTGGAAGGGAAAATCGTCTCTGGACGTTGGTGGGTTCTCTATTTGGTATTGATTGCAAAGGGTTCAGACATAGGTGCATTTTTTATTGGGAAGTATTTTGGGAAGCATTTGATTGCTCCTAGAGTCAGTCCAAATAAGACATCAATGGGGGTATTAGGGGGTGTTGGGTTTGCGACTGTTTTGTCGATTCTTCTATGCTTTTTCACGACTACTCCATGGAGTCCCTCTTTATTAATCTTTTGTGCTCCTGGGGTATCTCTTTTTTCACAGTTTGGTGATTTAATAGAGTCTTCTTTCAAAAGAGCATGTGGAGTTACAAGTAGCGGAACCTTTCCTGGAATGGGTGGAATTTTAGATCTGCTAGATTCCGTATTGATTGCGTGTCCACTAATATACGCGTTTGCATGCCTTTAATCATTACTGTAGACGGACCAGGCGGTAGCGGAAAGAGTGATGTGGCTTGTTTATGTGCTGAAGCGACAGGAAGATGAATATAAAAGAAAATCAATAGGGAAGAGGCAACCCT
>NZ_PPEU01000112.1:0-1872 GCF_003056015.1 Candidatus Similichlamydia epinepheli
ATCTATTCCCGGGATTACATCTAAGAAAGCTGATCATGTGCATCGAGCTTGGAAGGAACAACGTGATTTATGTAACTTAATGATTTTTTGTCAGAAAGTTGGTCTTTCAACCAATCACTCCAGAAAGATTTATGAGAAATGGGGAGCGCGTTCTGAGGAGATTATTCGTGACAACCCCTACCTACTTATACGTGAAATTTGGGGATTTGGTTTTAAGAGAGCGGATCAAATTGCTAATAATCTTGAACTTGCACCTGACTCTCCAATTAGGATTCAAGCTTCTTACGAAGCCGTTGTAACACAAGGCTACCAAGAAGGTCACACATGTTTCTCTAGGCAACAACTCATAAAGGGAGCATTAAACCTTCTTCGAATTCCCTCACAAAGCATTGTAGAGATTCATCTTGACCATCTTTTGAAAGAGGGGCGTCTAGTACAGTTTAATAAGGAGGGTGATCTAGGTGAGGAGCCTTTCATTTGGAGTGCACAAGCGTATCGAACTGAGGAGAACATTGCAGCTCAATTAGACCGTTTGATTTGCTCTCCTTCTCGAGTACCTTCATTTGACATAGAATCTTCTGGAGTGATTGGTTGAAAGACCAACTTTCTGACAAAAAATCATTAAGTTACATAAATCACGTTGTTCCTTCCAAGCTCGATGCACATGATCAGCTTTCTTAGATGTAATCCCGGGAATAGATACAAGACGGTCAGGATGATGATCTAAAATTGAGGAAGTCTCTAGTCCAAAAGAATTAATGATTTTCTTAGCTAAGACTGGACCAATGCCAGGCAAATTCCCACTTCCTAAGAAGATTTCCAATTCATGTAGGTCATTTGTCGGAACTTCCATCCAAAAAGAAGCCACAACAAATTGATCTCCATAAGGAATAGATTTTTTCCATTCTCCTTCACAAGAGAGACGTTGCCCAACGGAAAGGCCCGATAAAGGGCCAACCAATGTGGCAATAGTTTGATCGGGAAGCTGAAGTCGAAGCACGGAAAAAAGACCCTTGGGGTCTTCATACGTTATGCGAAGAACTATTCCAGAAAGAGTAGAGCTAGAAGAAAACATATAAAACACTCCGGATGCAAGACTCGAACTTGCGACCAATGGATTAACAGTCCACTGCTCTACCAACTGAGCTAATCCGGAATAGAAAACCAGACGCAGATTCTACTCTGAGCCTGGAATTCATGTAAAATCAATGATTTAATACCATCTCCACAATCTTGTTCTTTTGAAGAAGATGGAGTAGGTAGATCGGTTACTGTTGCCTCAGTTGTAAGAATCATTGAAGCTTGTGCTTCAGCATTGCGTAAAGCCATCACTACAACCTTTTTGGGGTCAATGACGCCGCTAACTACTAAATCTTCAAATTGATCAGTTCTAGCATTGTAACCGAAATTACCTTCTAAGCTTTCAACTTTTTGCAGCACAACAGCACTCTTCTTCCCAGCATTCTCTGCAATTTGGAGAATCGGAGCCTCAAGAGACCTTAGAAGAATTTCTACTCCTAATTTCTCGTCACCTGAGCACTTGGGAGGAGACTTTCTAACTTTCTGAGCGGCACGAAGAAGCGCTGTACCACCACCAGGCAAGATGCCCTCAGCTACTGCAGCCTTCGTTGCTTCAAGCGCATCAACGATTCTGTCCTTTCGCTCTTTCATCTCTACCTCAGTAGCTCCACCAACGTAGATGACTGCAACACCGCCAGAAAAGTGCCCTAACTCAGTTTGGAGATTGTCCCTTGTGTAAGAAGATGTTGCTTCATGGAGCTCTAGACGAATCTGTTCTCTTCTTGCTTCAATCTCTTTTTTGCAACCTTTGCCGTCCACAACAACTCATAAAGGGAGCATTAAACCTTCTTC
>NZ_PPEU01000113.1:0-1889 GCF_003056015.1 Candidatus Similichlamydia epinepheli
TCTTTTGGAGTCGATAGGACTCTCCTTGCTGTTCTTTGTGATGCATATGACGAAGAGGAGGTTAGTGAAGGGAACAAGAGGACTGTTCTCCGTTTCAAACCTTGGATATCACCCATTAAATGTGCTTTTTTTCCTCTTATGGAATCACAAGAGCAACTACAACAAAAAGCTCGGGCCTTATACCATGTCTGTTTGGACAAGTGGGATGTAGAATACGATGGAAAAGGAGCGATCGGAAGACGTTACCGTCGACAAGACGAAATTGGAACCCCTTTTTGTATAACAGTTGACATGGAATCTTTAGAAGATGGATGTGTAACAGTGCGCTTTCGGGATTCGATGCAACAAACACGAATTAAAGAAGATCAAATAATTCCTTTTTTGGAGAAGGAACTTGTCCCTAAGCAAGAGGATAGATAAAGTATATTCGCCTTGTTTTTTGTATCAGACTTCACGGAAGGATGGCAGAGAGGCCGAATGCGTCTGATTCGAAATCAGATTACGCGGCAACGCGTACGGGGGTTCGAATCCCTCTCCTTCCGTTTTTATCTTGACTAATCTCATTTAAGAATCTGATGACAGAACCCTTTCCCATGTTGAAAGGTAAAGTTTTTCGTTGTCTTTCAACCATGAAACAGTCGGATGCCGATTTTCACTTATAGCTTGCTTATAATAAAGATTGAACATTTGAACAAACTCCTCTCCAATGTTGTTAGCAAGCTCTCGGTGAGGAATGAATCCACAATGAAAATTAACGTTTTTGGCTGTGTTTGCAGGTCTTAATAAGAAGTCTATGAAGGCGTGAGCTAACACCTTGTTTTTACACCGATTTAGTATAACTAGATTATCAAATGTGATCGCTGAACCTTCTTTAGGAACAATAAAATCTATTTCATTGTTAACTCTTTTAGTCTTTATGATCTCTCCCAGGTATGCTTGTGAAACTATAAACTCACCAGACTCAAGCCCTATATAAGGCTCATTTGAAAATGTTGCTATATTTCTTTTCCAATCCAGCACAAGATCGCCAGCTCTTTGTAACTCATATTGATCCGTAGAATTGTGTTCGTAACCAAGAGAAAGAAGCGCGGCTCCGATTACATCTTTGGGATCCTCTAAAAGGGTCATTCTTCCTTTGAATTGTTTCCATTCAGAAAACACAAACCAACTGTTAGGGCAAGTTGATACTTTTCTCTTGTCAAAGCCAATCCCCAGAATGCCAATGATCTGAGGCACACTGTATATCATGTTTGGGTCAGGAGAAAACTTAAGATATGATGTATCAATATAAGAAAGATTTTTCAACTTACTCTTATTAAGTTTGGCAAGCAGCCCTTGCTCAAGCATTAGTTCAATAAAGTACGAGGAACAGAAAATTATATCGTAATCTTCACTAGAATTCTTGGCTTTTGCATACATCGATTCATTGTTCTCGAATAAACTGTAAACAACCTCGCAATTGAACTCTTTTTCAAAATCATGTAGGACATTTGGCCAACCAAATAAAACAATACGCTTCTTAGTAGGCTTATATAGAACAGCCCAAGAAGAGAATAGAAGGAATAGAAAAAGTGGAAGAATCCAACGAACAGGCTTGATCAAAGTATCCCTCATTACGAAGGCAGCAAAGAAACGCCATATTCTACTTCAAAAAGAAGTTTTAGACCGAGATGCTAAAGAAGAGATTGCCTTCAATAAAAAATAATTATTGAAAATGCATGCTAATTAGAAAGAGCCCGTTTAGCCTCTTGTTCTTGATTATAAAAGAAAAGTCCAAGAACTGGAATATGAGCGAGTGTAAGAACCACATTCATAATTAACAGCGCACGAGATAGTGAGATATCGAATATAGCTAAAAAGTCTACCAATCCCGTTAAACAAAGAATAAG
>NZ_PPEU01000114.1:0-1886 GCF_003056015.1 Candidatus Similichlamydia epinepheli
CCCATTATCTGTACAAATTTTTTGGGGCTGCAAATTAGTTGGTACAGTTGCTGGGTTTTTTTGGGGTGGATTCTTTCTTTCATATATTTTGATTGTGTTTCAACTTCTTTAAGTCAAAAAGAAAATGATTATTTTAAAATAACGTTCTTTATTTTCTTTTTTGTTGGTTCTCGTTTTGGTTTTTATATAGAAAATATCTTTTGGGGGCCATTTGATGAGATTTTTCATATTAGCGCTATTCAAGAAGGTGGATTTTCCGGCCAATTAGGCGGAACGTTCGCTATTATTGGGGTAATACTCTTACACTCAATACTACGTCCCGGTGGAACTTCACTTATGAGGTTGCTGGACATCATTGCTATTTCAGTTCTTCCTGGCATTGTTTGTACACGTATTGGAAATTTTTTCAATCACGAAGTACTTGGAGTGCCTACTGAAATGTTGCTTGGGGTAATTTTTTCTCATGCAGAAGGCTCAAAAAAGCAAATTCCCCTACACCCAGTACAATTATATGAAGCCTTCGGTTTTCTTTTAGGTTATGCTCTAAATTGGACCTCACAAAAAAAACACCTTTTTCAAGGTGAGATCTTCGGAAGAATTTGCCTCGTTACAAGTTCTACCCGATTCTTGTTAGAATTCCTAAAGGAAGATATAGGTAAAGGGTTCCCCTCTCCAGGACAGATATTTACACTTCCATTTTTTTTGATTGGATTTTCTCTCTTAATTTGGTTCCAAAGAAAAAAACTCTCTGTAAATCGACTCTTGTCCTTCAGGCAAAGAGACATTTAGAAAATGGTTCCCTTCTTCATCAACTGATTGCCGACGAACAGAACCCAAATTATGAAGTTTAGCAACCAATTCATATCTATTAGGTGGAATACAGAGCCAGGTAAGTCTATTCATTCGTTGGGCTTGAAGATCCATTTTATTCAACAGACAATCCAACCCATCTTCATTTGCAAACGAACAGAAAAGGGCATCTGGAAAATCCATCCGTAATTCCCCTATCCTATCTTCAAACAAATCTGCTTTATTGAAGACAAGAATGATTGGACATTCTTGATCGAAATTAAGTTCTTTAAGTACTTCATTGGTTGCATCCATATGAAGACGAAAAGATGGGTTAGATCCATCAACAATATGCAACAGGCAATCTGCTTCAAGAGCACCTTCAAGAGTGCTCCTAAATGCTGCTATCAAAGTATGAGGCAGCTTGCGAATGAATCCAACCGTATCTGTCACCAATACTTCTTGCTTAGAAGGTAGACATAAACGACGTGTAGTTGTGTCAAGAGTGGCAAATAACTTGTCCTCAACATAGACAGAGGCTCCAGTAAGGCAATTCATCAAAGTAGATTTGCCAGCATTGGTATATCCAACGAAAGCAAAACGAAAAACACCAGAACGAATTCTTTGCTTTTGAAACGTTCTCCGATCTTCCTTAATAGCCTCTAGTTGCTCCATTAGTTTTTGAGCAGTTTTTCTCAAGAGTCGCCTATCAAGCTCGATTTGAGTCTCTCCCTCTCCTTTCTGATTTACACCTCCTCCCTTTTGCCTAGAAAGATGGCCCCAGAGCCTCTTTAATCTAGGCATGTTATAACGAATTTGAGCCAATTGCACTTGAATCTTTGCCTCGTGTGTACGTGCCTTACTGGCGAATACTTCCAAAATAATTTCCGTTCTATCCATAACGGGCTTTTGGATTGCACCTTCCAAATTACGTTGCTGTGCGGGAGTCAATTCTTCATCAAAAACAACTACATCAACATCCAAATCAGACGCAGAAGCAACTATGTCTTTAAGTCTACCAGAGCCAATGAAGGTAGAAACGTGACGTTCACGCAGCGGACAAATGGTTGAATCCGCAACATCAATTTCGCACGACC
>NZ_PPEU01000115.1:0-1864 GCF_003056015.1 Candidatus Similichlamydia epinepheli
TAGTCTCTTCATCTCCCCAACATCAAAATAGTCCATGGGAGCAAAAGAACATTGGTCTAAAATGAAATTAGGATTTGTTAAAATATTGCCCTTGATAGAAATTTTTCCAATCCGCAACTTTTCTTTTGGATCAATAATAACAGCCAAATCAAATGTCACGTCTTCTTCGCCCGTTAAGACTTGATCTATGTGAACCTCACTTTCAACAAATCCATGAGAACCATACAATGTCTCAATGCTGTCTTTAGCGAGGCGGACTGTTTCAGGAGAAAAGGTTTGTCCAGAGGCAATGCCAAAGCACTTAAGAAGATCATTCACCTTAAATGGGTCGTCTGAAGGAAGTTGAATATTGCCAATAAAATACTTCTGACCTTTACACACGTCAAAAACAAGCGTAATAGCACCGCTGTTGCCGTGCTCAATTGGTCTTAAGGTTACTTGCGCATCTGCATAACCGTTATTTTTCAAAATAGAAAGAAGGGTCAAACGATCCTGCTCAGCCTTCCTAGGGTCATAAAGACCAATGTGCAAAAGGAACGATGAAAAAGGATCGTACCTTTGTGAAAGGCGTACTGATGAAAAAGCTGAAAGATAATGATCTTGAAGCCCTATTACTTTGATAGCTCTAATATAGTAAAAGGTTCCCAAATCTACTTTGACAAAGAGGTCAACTGCTTCTTCTCCTACAGGGGTCTCATTTATTTCCATTTTGGCGTTTAAATAGCCTCTGGACTGTAGTGACTTAACAACCTTACGTGAGTCCCAAAGCAGCTTGTTTTTATCGAACCGATCACCCTCTTTGACAGGAAACAATTTGTCAAAGTCTTCTTTAGAAAATTGCTCTCTATTGCCTGAGATTGTTCCATGAAAGGAACGTATGAAAGGACGTATCTTTCCTTGAAAAACTATCGAAAGACCCTCTTCTTTTATAAAGAACTCCGGGATCAATTTTTCAAACTTAGAAGACAGTTTATTGATGTCATCGTTAAAAACGACAGGGTCAAATGCTTTACCTGGTTGACTCTTCATCTCAGATACGTATGAAGAAAGTTCCTCATCTGAGCAGCCAATAATCCCTTTCAATTGGATAGAGGATATTTTCAGCTCATTTGCAACCAAACCCCCGAAAAGACACCCAAGAAACATGTAAACAAAACAATTCTTTAAAGTTAGTATCTTCAATATTTTATCCCTACTCTGTCAACGCCCATACATCGTCTATAAAAATTCTCTGCCCAAATCATCTTATTAATTTCTGTTAGACCGCCACTTAATTTATTCTAATTACTACGGAAATACAAAACACAAAACTTGAAATGCTCGAAACAGACAACCCTTAACAACAGCATATCCCTTCTATTCTCTTTTTGACAAAAAAGCTGTGGCATAGTTCTGAGAAATAATAACATTTCTTTAATATTCATAACGAGAAACATACTATCAATAGCTATTGAATCAAGTTTATACAACTAAATTCAGAATACAACCTTAAGTAAGAAATACTACCAGGAAACAATAGATAGAAAAAACAAAGAAGAAGCCGTGTCGTTAAAAACGACTGTGAAAAAGCTGGATTTTCATATAAATAGTCTAAGTAACTTTATTAAGTCATGTTGACTAAATTTTTATTTAAAATTAGCAGCTACTCATTAAGTAGCTTGTTTTTGCGCCACAAAATAATTGAACCGACATAAACTTCTGCACGAGCTTTCTTTTTAGGTGTCACACATGTTTCTAGAAACCTTGAAGCCTCTTGTTGCGTTATGTAAGAGGAAGGGATTCATTTTCCCTGGTTCCGATCTTTACGATGGATTTGCCAATACTTACAGTTACGGACATTATGTCTGTCTTTTAAAGAAGAGGA
>NZ_PPEU01000116.1:0-1857 GCF_003056015.1 Candidatus Similichlamydia epinepheli
CTTGAGGAACCCATTTAGACCAAAGGTCGGCTGTCTCTTGGTCTCCTTCTAATATGGAGACAAAAATCCTTTTTGGATCCATTTGAAAAACTTCTAGAGAAGCCTTCCAAGCTAGCTCAATCGCATTTTCTTTGTAGTAACCTCCAAATGAAAAGTTCCCTAACATTTCAAAGAATGTAAGGTGCCTGCTAGTGTGACCAACATTTTCGATGTCATTATGTTTTCCTCCACAACGAAGACATTTTTGACATGAAATAGCTTGAGGTACAGCTGATGAGCGTTTTTTAAGAAAAATATCCTTAAATTGATTCATGCCAGCATTGACAAAAAGAAGTGTTGGGTCAGTTTTAGGAAGAAGTGAAGAAGATGGAAATAGATGGTGATTGTATTTTTGAAAAAACTGGAAAAAGGCTTCTCTAATTTCATGTCCGAGCATATGGCGCTATCTCCTTCATTGCTGAAATTATTGACGTATTCCGTCATATCTTAGGAGCTTCTCTCAAAGAAAGATGGAGGGTTCTATTAGGATGTTTAATTTTGCATTCAAGCTACAGTTTTTTGCGCAACTAGCCTTATTAGCTATTTCGAAAGTATAGAAAATTTATCCCCTTTTCCAATAGGTTCTCAGTTATGACTCCTTTTCCAAGGGCTAATCTTCTTTCTGATGACATGATTTTTGAATTGAGTAGAGTTGCAACTGCAATTCGATGCCTTTCAGTAGATATGGTTCAGAATGCCAATTCAGGACATCCTGGACTTCCTCTAGGTTGTGCTGAAATTGGAGCATACTTGTTCGGTCTATTTCTTAGATTTAACCCTAAAGATCCAGACTGGGAAGGCCGAGATCGTTTCATTCTTTCTGCTGGTCATGGTTCTGCTTTTCTTTACTCTTGTCTCTACTTATCTGGATTCGACCTTTCTATAGATGATTTGCGAGAATTCAGAAGGCTTAACTCAAAGACACCAGGGCATCCTGAGAGGGGAGTAACAGCTGGTGTTGAAAGTACAACTGGACCTCTAGGTCAAGGCTTGGGGCATGCTGTTGGACAGGCATTGTCGCTCAAGATGTTTTATTCTTCAGGAAAGGAAGAAGGGAGGCCTTCACAGCCTAAAGTAATTGCGTTGTGTGGTGACGGTTGTTTGATGGAAGGCATTTCTTATGAAGTATCTTCCTTCGCTGGTCACTTAAAACTTGATAATCTCATTGTTGTTTTTGACTCTAATGGGATTTGTTTAGATGGATTTACGAAAGATTGTTGGACCGATGATATAACATTGCGTTTCAAAAGTTGTGGATGGGATATCGTTGAGATTGATGGACATGATCTTCAAGAACTTCACAAGGCATTTTATTCATTAAGAGAACAACAAACAGTTCCTACCTTAATTGTCGCTAGAACAATTATTGGGAAGGGTTCTCCAGTTAACAGCGGAACTAATCTTGTGCATGGCGCCCCTCTTGGACAAGATGCGGTTGACCGGTTGAAAAGAGCTGTAAATTTCCCTATTGAGTCTTTCTATCTGCCTAGTGAAGTCTCAGATTTTTTTTCTGTAAAAATACTAGAACGTGTGGATCAGGCGAAAAAATGGTCTGCGGATTTTAATAAATGGCTTGAGATAAATATTGAGGCTAGAGGCATCTATCAGGGGCAAAGGTCACTTCCTCAGGAAGGAATTGAAAAGGAAATTTGGGAGATCGAGCTGGATCATAATCAGCCTGGAAGAAATCTTTCACAAGACGTTCTTTCCGCATTAGTAAAACGTATTCCTTTTCTCTGCGGAGGATCTGCAGATTTGTCGTCTTCAGATAAGACTCTGTTGAAAGAGTATAGTGTTGTAAGTAAAGAGAACCTCTCT
>NZ_PPEU01000117.1:0-1839 GCF_003056015.1 Candidatus Similichlamydia epinepheli
AAATTCCCATCTGTGTAGTCATCTACTGCTGATTGTTCTATCGAGTCTTTATCGTGAATTGGACCACGAACTGTGCTTTTAGGAAAGAATCCAATTGGATCGTGTACTGGAAATGGTCCAGATTTCACGGGGCAACACTTCCCCCCGCCGAATTGTACTAAGTATGGCAATAGCCAAGTAGAAAGTAAAAGAGAGGCACTGAGGGCAAAAGCGAATTTGAATGCTTGCCGATGGTCAGACTGAAACACACACAACTCCTCGTTCGTTTCGAGGTCCAAACGAGTTTAGCATGGTCCGGGACAAGTACGCAATTTGACATGGAAAAAATGCGATTTTAATCAGTCAGACAACTATATTGAGGTTGTGAATTCGAATTAGATACACCTACAGAAGAAGTGTACATGCAGTACTGGAATTTGAAGTCAAAAGCGGATGGGTTGTATTTTCTTGCTAACGAAGGAAAGATCATTCAGTGAGCAGCAGTGGTCATTGTCCCTCGAAGTTTGACCGAATTTTGGTGAAAAGATTGGGGAGAAAATGAGGCTCGCGAACAAAAAAATAAGTCACTTCTTTCTTATGTTGGTGGCGTGTTTACCTTCTTGGGGAGAGTGGATCAGGAAGTTGCGGTCGTCTAAGACGATTGTAAATATTTATTCACCACCAGATGGTTCTCCAAATACATTTCGTAGGGTTTGTGATTTTTCTTTATGGGTTTTTCATTCTTGTAAGCTTTCATTATCTGAAAAGTTTTTGGGTAGAAAATCACTAGAAAAACGTTTTTTCAGAAAATTGAGAGATCGTTGTCAGGTTTTTTCTGTTCACCTTGATCAACCGATTGTTTCTTGGATTGGTCATTCAACTTTTTTTTTAAAAGTGTTTGGGATTACACTTTTGACGGATCCAATTTGGTCTTATAGAGCTGGGTTCTCTACTTGGCCTGGGTTGAGTCGTTCTTGTTCGCCATCTGTCAGTTTGGATCTTTTGGGTGGTGCAGATCTTGTATTGATTAGTCATAATCACCCGGACCATCTTGATATGAGAACTATTGCTCATCTTTCAAAAATTAGATCCAAATCTAAGTTGATTGTACCAAAAGGTGTTGGAGAATGTGTTGCTTCATTCGGACTGGATTGTATCGAACTTTCTTGGGGAGATTCTTGTCGTATTCCATTCCATGAACATGGTGCCATTTTGGATGTGACAAGTGTCCCTGCGATTCACAATTCTGGTAGAGGATTATTGGATAGAAATAAAACAATGTGGTGTGGATGGATATGCAATTTTCAAACAAAAAATAACGTAAAAAAAACACTTTATTACACTGGTGATACCGCTTTTTCTGAGGAACTTTTTGGATCTATTGGAAGGAGATTTGGAGAAATTGATCTTTCTCTAATACCTGTCGGAGCTTATCTTCCTCGTTCTTTATTGTGGAAAAATCATATTAGTCCTAAGGAGGCTGTGGCGATTCACAAGCTTGTTCTTTCAAAAAAAAGCGTTGGTTGCCACCATTCGACATTTCGTTTGAGTGACGTTATAGAAGAAGAGCGGTCTCTTTTGTCAGATTTAGAAAATGGTCTTATCATGTGCCAAGTTCCTTTTCATGAATTCATCTTATGCCCAGTTGGTTATTGGCTAAATTGGTGAAAGGTTTTGTAATCAAAAAAATTATCACTTTTTCTGATGTGTGGATTCGTGTTTTGATGATCTTTCTTCGAAAGCGGGTGACTGTTTTGTTATCGCGTTTGATTGGAAACAATCGTATAAAGTTGTTTCGTCTCTATGTTGTAAATAATGAGTGAAGGACAAGATTCAATATCTGGAAATGAGGGATTTAAA
>NZ_PPEU01000118.1:0-1833 GCF_003056015.1 Candidatus Similichlamydia epinepheli
TGCATGAAATAGAGCAACACCACCACCTAAAACCACACCTTTTGACATTCCAGATTGTGTAGAGCTCAAACTGTCTTCAAAAAGTTGTTTTTTGTAATCAAGCTCTGTCTCTGATGAAGCACCTACCTTAACAACAGCTACTCCACCTTGCAATTTCGCGGAACGTTGAAGGATTCTTTTCTTGTCATAATCATTTTCAGCTAAGTCTGCTTCTTTTTTCAGAAGAATAGACCTAGCTTTCAAGTCAGCAGATGCGCCTTTTCCTTCAATTATAGTAGTGTGATCTTTTGTAAGGACTACCTGAGCAGCACCACCTAACATCTCTATAGTTGTACTCTTTAAAGTGCGCGAAAGACTTTCTGTAATGAACTGTGCCCCAGTAAGAACGCAAATATCTTCTAGAAGACCCTTTTTCTGATCGCCAAATCCAGGAGCTTTCATCGCAGCAACCTTTAAAGCACCATTCAATTTGTTCAATGCTAAGGTAGAAATCTCTTCACTAGAAAAATCATCTGCAATTATTAGAAGCTCTTGCCTGGTAATCGAAATCGATTGAAGTATCGGAAGTATATCCTGAACAGAATTGATCTTTTGGTCAGATACAAATATGAGAGGGTTATTCAATTCCACGCGACGGCTTTCTGTATTAGTAATAAAGTATGCGCTCAGATAACCCCGGTCCAGTCTCATACCTTCAACTATTTCAACCATTGTCTCCATAGAACGACCACTTTCTATAGCAACAACCCCTTCTCGTCCAACTTTTTTGATCGCGTCGCAAAGTGTCTGACCAATCTCTTCGGCAAAAGATCCATGTGCAGAGACTTTAGATAAAGCCAATACATCATCGTCCGAAGAAACAGGAGTGCTAGACTCTTCGATAGCTCTAGTCAAGTACCCAATCGATTTCTCTATTCCCTTTTTCAAGAGAACAGGGCTAACACCAGAGTTAATTTGACGAACCGCCTCAGTTACCATTCGATTAAACAGAAGAACAGCAGTTGTAGAACCACCACCACACTTCGCCTTTAGCTTATTCGCGATCTCTCGACAAAGCTGAGCTCCTAAATTTTCAAAAGGATCTTCCAAACAAACTGAACGAAGGATTGAGTTACCATTATTCGTCACAGAATGGGAACTCCAACCCTTGTCTAACGCTACATTTTTGCCCCTAGGTCCTAAAGTATGGCAGACAGCTTGGGCAAGCTTGCTAACTCCGTCAGCAAGTTTCTGGCGGGCAGTTTCAGAAAAGAGAATTTCCTTCGAATGTTTCGGCACAGAAAAACCTCCTAAATTTGACCTCTTCCTGGAAGAACCGTTGGAAGACTCTATCAAAATGCAGGGTCTATGTCAAGGAAACGTCCATAGACTTGTGAATATAAGAGAAAAATATCGAGGGCGGTAATAAGGCGGCACTCAGATTCGAACTGAGGAATAAAGGCTTTGCAGGCCCTTGCCTTACCGCTTGGCTATGCCGCCCTGAAAAAGCGGCGATGGTACCAGATTTGGTAGACAAAGTCAAAAATCATTGGTGTCTTTTAGTTGATTGGATGAAAAATCTCCTTTCCCTATAAGAATTTTTCTCTGTTTGGATCCATCTTGTGGACTGACTACTCCTTGACGTTCCATCTCATCAATTAAGCTTGCTGCCCTTGGATAGCCGATTTTTAATCGGCGTTGCAGAGAGGTTGTTGAGGCGATTCCTGTTTCCATGATTATTCTGACAGCTTGATCGTATAGTGCATCTTCTAAACGATCACCTCCAATTCGCGTGCATCCTTGATCGAATATGTTTTCATCGAAAGAAGATACAATGTAGTTGGGACTGGTTCG
>NZ_PPEU01000119.1:0-1823 GCF_003056015.1 Candidatus Similichlamydia epinepheli
ATATGTCTTCTCTGTCTTTTTCAGGATTAGAAAGAGTGTGCGGCATTAGCAAAACAGCTAAGAGAACGCTACGTTGAAGCGTCCTTTTTGGGAATTTCTGTGTGAATTGGTCAATGGCTTGTAAAAATTGATGGGTGAGTTTTTTATGTTTTCTGAATGGTCGTTCGAAAGAAGGGAAAATTTTCTTTAACAGACCATAACTGCTCATCAGTTCCAAGAATGTTGATGCATTACCCAATTCAAGTCCTCGAAAGATCTCTTCAAGGACTCTTGATCGTGAGCTTTTCTCAATTTCTCCTGAGCATTTTTTGATTATTTGGTCGGTGGATGTGTAAGAGATCTCAATTTCTCCTGAGCATTTTTTGATTATTTGTTTGGTTTTAACAGTCATTGAAAAGCTATGAAGTCGTGACTGCAATTTCAAGATTCTTATCATACGAACTGGATCTTGAAGGAAACGAGATTCAGGATCTCCAATAATTATTAGCTTTTTCTTAAATAGGTCATTCATTCCTCCGGAGTAATCGATAATTTCTCCATTCGTAGGATGGTAAAATAGGGCATTGATAGTTAGGTCTCTTCGAAGAGCATCTTCCTCAGGTGTTCCCCATTGATTGTCACGAATAATCAGGCAATTGGAGTCTGTTCCGGAACGAAAAGTAGAGACATCAAATACAGATTGTTGCACTCGGACGTGTGCTAGTGGAAATCTTCTTCCTATTATTCGTGCCCTAGACCGAAAGAGTGCACGAATTTGATCAGGACGAGCAGAGGTTACGAAATCAAAATCTTTTGGTTGAGATTGAAGCAAAAGATCTCTTACACATCCACCGACCAAATAAACAAGAAATCCAGCTCGTTCTAGTTTTGTGAAAACGGTCATAGCTGATTGTGGCAGTTGATCAGGAGATAAGCCGTAAGTAGACGCCTGATAGATCTTGCACGCGGATTTTTTGTTCATAGTCTCCAGGCTTGGATTATCGAAAGTAACTAATCGCTTGAACTCAAAACTTGCCAGAAGACTAAACAGTTTTTTGCAACTAAGTCTCGGTAGTCCATAAAATGCAAATCAAGGTTTTGCCAAATCTTTAGGAAAGTCAGAACAATTTTATGAAAACTAGATTTAGTAGTACAACCTGGAGAATTGGATCCTTGTAGAAGGGGAGGCTTTCTACTTTTTTAGATTGGCCAATCTTGATATAAGTATTACAACGACAATTACGGGGAGGACATCATGCGTACAGGTGGACAACGCTCGAATCAGTATCATTCTTTTCTCGAAAAAGCAGGCACTTTTGCCTCTTATGTGTACGGATGGGTGGCTGCGGCTCTTGCGATTACTGCTACCGCTGCTTATGCTATGTATGGCAGTGGTCTTTATGCCCGTATGTCTTCTCTATGGTGGCTTTGGACGATATCAACGGTTTGCATTAGTCTTTACATTCGTTTCAGTTTGGAGCGAATGTCTGTGTTTGCTCTTTCTTCTTGCTTAGTTGCATATTCCATCTGTGAAGGGTTCTTGTTTGGATCGATTTTGCCATTTTTTGTTAGAGCTGGTTATGGTTCTGCTGTTTGGCTTTCGTTTTGTGTCGCATCTGTTTTATTTTTGGCATCGGCGTTTTATGGCAGATATACTCGTACTGATTTGACGACTTTCGGATCATTGCTTTCTGTTGGATTGGTGGGATTTTTAGGAGTTACACTTTTCTCTGTTGTATTGTCGTTTTTTTGGTCGGCTCCTTTAGAGAGAAGAAATTTACACATGTCACCATCTCCAGCACGGACAGAAATGTGCAAAGGCGTATCTCCTCCCAAATCAGGAG
>NZ_PPEU01000120.1:0-1763 GCF_003056015.1 Candidatus Similichlamydia epinepheli
ATTATAATGTTTCTGATCGATAAAAAAGAAGGTCAACCAATCGTGTAATCCTGTTCGTAGCGAATAAATGAAACAGTAAGCACATCCAAGCAACCAGATTCTTCCACTTGCAATTATCTCACGAAATAAATGGCGAACAATTCCATTTTTATTGTCACTTATGAGAGAGGCTTCGTCTGGATAAAGACTATGTAAAGATGGCAGACCAACAGAAGAAGGGTTCTCCCTCAAACGGAACATCAACCAAAAAGCTCCGAAGCAAGAAAGAAAACTTGGTATGAAAAAAATTGCCCTCCACCCAATTAATGATCCAATTGCCGTGTACAAGACAGGGACAAGCGCTCCAGCCATATTGTGCGATGTACTTAAAAATCCCCACCAACGACCCCTTTCTCTTGTAGGAAACCAATTTGTCAAACATCTTGCACAGTTAGGCCAACCTGTACCCTGAAACCAACCGTTCAATCCCCAGAAAAAAAGATAAAAAGCAAAAGAAGAGGAAATGCCAAAGCATAAATTACAAATGCCTGTCATCAGTAATCCAAATGTCATGAAATAACGAGGATTGGAACGATCACTAAAAACACCGTTCATAAATTTTCCAAGTCCGTACAAAAGAGACCAAGAAGTAGCGATTAAACCTAAATCTGAAGCTCGTAAATTAAGTTGATCTCTCATCAAAGGAGCAGCAAAGGCAAAACTACATCGAGTAAAAGAAAACAGAAAGTAACCGAAATATAAGGAAAAAAAAATTCGCACTCGCCAAGATAGATAAGACTTACGTTCCTCCTTGGAGACCTCAATAGAGTCAGATCGATCCGATACAGATTTAAATATCCAAAACATTCATTTGTTCTCCAATTCTCAAACGAAATTTATACATTGAGCTTAATACAAGCTTCCTTTATCGATCCTAACAATGAAACTTTTGAACTCTTTATCATCGAAGTAGTAAATACGTGCTATTCAGCACAAGGCTTCCACATATGATCTATGGAAAGAACAACTCCTCACCAAAAAAATTCCCCTTCATATGCAATGTTAATGATCTGGATCATTGGATTTGGGTTCTGTTGATATCTTTAATACCGCCCTTGCTTTTTGGGACATGGGCAATCGGAGTCTACTCTTTTGTTTTCTCAGAAAAAGACTTAGGCATACTAAGAGAATTTTACCAATCGACCACAAGCCTGACAAATTACTTTAGATTTTGCTTTCAAATGCCGAGAACAATGAAAATTGTATGGGCAGGTCTAAGCTGTGTAATTCCAATTGTACTAACGTCTTGTATTTTTTCTTTTCTTACAGATTGGATTTGCTCAAAATTAAGAAATAGGCATCAGTCCAATTGGTGGCTCGTCACTGGTCTGCTGTTTGCATTGGCCATGCCACCCACAATTCCTCTTTGGATGGTTGCTTTTGGAATAACTGCCGGAACGCTTCTTAGTAAAGAAGTTTTTGGTGGAACTGGGATGAACATTTTCAATCCAGCACTTGTTTCTCGTTGTTTTCTTGTTCTCTCATTCCCAGGAAATTTCTGCGGAAACGTCTGGATAGCGCCAACTGCGCACGCTGTCCAAAACGCCATAGCAACAATTACCAAACATGTAAATACAACTAGCGATGCAATTTCTGGAGCATCTCCCCTGGGGCAATTAGCTCTTACAAAGGAAGTATTGAACATACATCTCGAAGCAATTACCTCTTATCTCAGGCCAGATTTAGTCACCCCCTCAGAGCATCTTAGTAAACTTTTCGAACAA
>NZ_PPEU01000121.1:0-1731 GCF_003056015.1 Candidatus Similichlamydia epinepheli
GGTTTATTGGGAAGCGTATTCGATGGGTTACAAAATCCACTTGATGAAATGTTTAAAGAACACGGTGCTTTTTTGGTGCGAGGGTCATATTATCCACCGCTTCCTAGAGATAGACTTTGGCCATTTAAGCCTTCTGTTACTGTTGGGGATGTTGTATTACCTGGTTCAGTAGTCGGGACAACGAAAGAAGACCGTTTCCTACATTCAATTTACGTTCCTTTTAAGCTTTCTGAATGCAGATATAAAGTAGAAATGGTCATCGAGGAAGGTTCTTATTCAGTTGATACGACAATTGCGATCTTGAGTAATGGTACAGGTGAGAGAATAGATGTTAAAATGTTCCAGAAGTGGCCTTTGAAAAGACCTCTTCTGTTCGGAGAAAGGATACTTCCTTCTGCCCCTCTTGAGACTGGTTGTCGTGTCATCGATACACAATTTCCAATCCTAAAGGGAGGAACCTTTTGTTTGCCTGGTCCCTTTGGGGCGGGGAAAACTGTTTTGCAACACCATTTCGCTAAGTTTTCTGCTGTAGATATCGTGATCTTTGCAGCATGTGGAGAACGTGCCGGAGAAATAGTGGAAATGCTTAAAGAATTCCCCTTGCTGAAGGATCCACAAACCGGAAATCCCTTGTCTAATCGAACTGTTCTCATTTGCAATACTTCTTCTATGCCTGTTGCTGCTAGGGAGTCGTCTGTTTACATGGCCGTGACCATTGGTGAGTATTATCGTCAAATGGGTCTTGATGTTTTGGTTGTTGCAGATTCAACATCTCGTTGGGCTCAAGCTATGCGTGAAATGTCTGCTCGTTTAGAAGAGATTCCTGGAGATGAATCCTTCCCTGCTAGTTTAAATGCAAAAATTGCTGAGTTATATCAGAGAGCTGGTGTGGTTTGTTTAAGGGACGGAAAAACAGGTTCTCTTTCACTTGGAGGTGCCGTCTCTCCAGCTGGTGGGAACTTCGATGAGCCTGTTACACAAGCTACTCTTTCTGTTGTAGGTTCTTTTTTAGGCCTGTCACGCAATCGTAGTAGTGCTAGAAGATACCCTGCAGTAGATCCACTTATTTCTTGGTCTAAGTATGGTGCTAAGTTTGCATCTAATATGTCAGATGAGATTCCTTTATGGAGAAGATGGGTTCAGCGTACACATGAACTGCTGCAAGAGAGTGAAGCTATCTCTAGGAGAGTGGATGTTTTAGGTGAGGATGGAATTTCTCTTTCTGAGTTCATCTCCTATTTAAAATCAGAATTATACGATGTTGCATACCTACAGCAAAATTCGTTCGATGATGAGGATATGTATTGCCCTCTCTCGAAGCAGAAATTGCTCTTTTCATTTATGAATGAAGTTTTGGATTCGGACTTTTCCTGGATTGAATCTCATGCGGATGCGCGAACCTTTTTTCTTTCGTTACAAGCTGAAATGCGCATGCTCAACTTCCTTAAAGAGGGGAGTAAGGAGTCTGATGAGTGTCGTGATAGAATACGAGCTCGTCTGAGAGAGAAAAAGTTAACAGGGACAAATTGAATATGTAGGTAAATGAAAGGGGAAGGTGAACTATGAAGCGCGTATCGAGCAGGATACTTGAAATGCGGGGTTATTTAATTACTGTTGAAGCCCCTCGAGTTTGCATGGGTGAGCTAGCTGAAATTGTGTTTCGAGATGGACGTTTATCGTACGGAGTTGTGATTAAGGTGAAACATAATCTAGCTGTGCTTCAGGTGTACG
>NZ_PPEU01000122.1:0-1649 GCF_003056015.1 Candidatus Similichlamydia epinepheli
GCT
This sequence comes from Candidatus Similichlamydia epinepheli, assembly GCF_003056015.1. NCBI lineage: Bacteria > Pseudomonadati > Chlamydiota > Chlamydiia > Parachlamydiales > Candidatus Parilichlamydiaceae > Candidatus Similichlamydia > Candidatus Similichlamydia epinepheli. Next base: position 4 of record NZ_PPEU01000122.1, read on the forward strand.
ATTCAAAACAATCGACTCGTCTTTATTTTCTGCCGACACGGAAGGCTCCAATTAGAATTACGTCAAACATCCAAGTTTCTAACAGCAAGAGCATGTTTTTCAATAAAGGCACGCCTTGGAGGAACTTCTTCTCCCATCAAAACGTCAAACATCGACTCCGTCTCTTCTACATCTCGAATCGACACTTGAATAAGTGTTCTTTTGTCCGGATCCATCGTAGTTTCCCACAACTGATCTGCATTCATCTCACCTAATCCCTTATATCTTTGAACAGTAACACTGCGACGTCCAGCCTCCTTAAGTTGGTCCAAAAGAGACTTCAAAGAATAAATAGGAATCGTTTCTTGCAAAACTTTTAGATTGAAAATTTCGCCTTTGTCCATCAATAAATGACAAACACTCAATGACAATGGAGTAAGTTCTGATTGAATCTTTCCCAATGTAGAAAGCTTCAACCTAGCAACCTCGTCACTGCTAGAATCAGGCACATCACTTTCTTCATAAAAAAAAGAAACTTTTCTACCAGAATCTACAACGACTATTTCAGGTATCATTCCACTTTCATCAATTTCCTTAAGAATCTTTAGAAAAGGAACAGAATCTTTCTCACAAGAGAATGCAAACTGTTCTAGCTTCAAACACGCTTCAACCAAATTATTCTTTTCAGATTGATTAAGAATTTTTCCATCTGACGTGGATATAACTACCTCATTCAATGAAAAATCAATCAAGGACCTGCTCATTTCATTTTCCGAATGAATATATTGGAACCTTTTTTGACGACTCATTCTAAACAAAGGCGGAAGAGCAATGTAAATATGACCTAATTCAAAAAGTGGACGCATATATCGATAAAAAAAGGTAAGAAGTAATGTTCTAATATGCGATCCATCTACGTCCGCATCTGTCATAATAATGATTTTTTTATACCTTAAACGAGATAAGTTAAACGACTCTCCACCAATTCCACATCCTAGAGATGCAATAAGAGCACGCACTTCTTGATTTTGCAAAACTTTGTCTAGTTTTGCTTTTTCTACGTTAAGAATTTTACCACGTATAGGTAAAACAGCCTGAAAACGACGATCACGACCCATTTTTGCAGAGCCACCAGCTGAATCCCCTTCGACAATGTAGATTTCACAAAGATTAGGATCACGCTCCTGACAATCTATCAACTTTCCAGGAAGTCGAGCACTATCAAGAGCAGATTTTCTTAAAACAAGATCTCTGGCTTTTCTTGCAGCATCACGAGCTTGCGCAGATAAAATAGCTTTTTCACAAATTTGTTTTGCCGATGAAGGATTCTCCTCCAAGAAACTTGTTAGCCAATCTCCAGTTAATTGCTGAACAAAAGAACCAGCCTCAGCATTGCTTAATCTCTGTTTAGTCTGCCCCTCGAACTGTGGGTTTGGTAATTTAACAGAAATTACCGCGGTAAGCCCTTCTCTAGCGTCATCTCCAGAAACAGAATATTTTTCAAATTTTGCAATTCCAGAACGCTTCATCCAGCTATTTAGAACACGTGTTAAAGCAGTGCAAAATCCAGTTACGTGACTTCCTCCTTGTTTTGTACAAATATTGTTCGCATAAGAAACAATCAATTCTGAACAAGAAACATTCCAACGCAACGCTATTGACACTTG
>NZ_PPEU01000123.1:0-1639 GCF_003056015.1 Candidatus Similichlamydia epinepheli
AATACTGGGATATACACAATTCCAGAAATTTCTTTTGGAAGTTTTTTGATATTAAGGAGAGCTGTTGAATCTATCAAACGCTCTCCATCAAATGGAACATCCATAGGGTTCCTAGGGACAGAACCGGTTGCTATGACAACAAATTTAGTTTTTACTTCCTCAACTACATTACCGTCGTAAACTATTTCCAAATTGTACTGATCTTTAAACCGAGCTATTCCATGAGTAAAAAAAATACCATTTCGATCAAATTGACTCTTAATTACAGATCGTCTCTCTTCCAGTATATGATACATTCTATCTTGGACATCTAATAATCTAGACTCAGTACTACAACAAGTATTGAACTTGTTTTCATGCCATCGACTTAAGGATACAACTGCATATCTCATTGCCTTAGAAGGCAAAGTCCCAGCATTGAGAGCTCCACCTCCTATATGGTCGCCATCTTCAACAACAAGCACCCTCTTCCCAAGCTTTGCGCCTTGAATCGCAGCTCTTTGTCCGGCAGGTCCCGAACCAATAACTAGCAAATCTACTTCTACTTTTTTCATATATTTTTCTTCCCTCCACTAAGGATCTACCACAAGGACCTCCAAAGGAAGAGTTGCATACTTTAAAATTGAAATTAAAGAAATTACATCAAAAATCTCAGTTATCTGGAAAAAACAAATGAAAAACAAAGATCAAAAAAACATTGAGAAAGCATGGAATGAGTCGATCCAATTATGGAAAAAGCGTTGTCTATTGACTATAGCACGTCCAAACGACCAAATTGAGATGGAATTTGCGTTTAGACTTCAACAATCGTTTCAAAAGAGGTTGAAGTTAGCTATTATGGAAAATGAAAATGAATTGCCGATACTACCAAAGGACCAAATTGAACACCTAGCTTACAAAGATGTGCTTTTACCACCTAAAGACCTTCTTGAGCTATATAAAATTACCTTCTACATGGCATACAACTCAAATAAACCAAATAATCAAAAAGAATCTGTTACAGTTGCTTTAAGAATCATTCGACAACAAAGAAAATTCGCGGAAAAAACTAAAGAAATTCATCAGAGAAAAAATTGGACACCGGTATAGGACTTATTAAAGACAGTTGGCCGAAAGCAAACTGCTCGCCTTGAGTAAAATGAACCAACCCTGTTAGATTCGACGGGTCCTGCTTACATCTTTGCTGCAGGCCCTGTTTTTTTGTTTTCTGGAGCCAAGTTTAGTTTTATGTCTAGAAGGGTTTGCCAAATCACAGGTCGAGCCACTCGTGCCGGCATGTCGTACAGCATGCGAGGTATCGCAAAGAAGAAAAAGGGAATTGGTCTTAAGGTAGCTGGTAAAAGTCGTAGAACCTTCAAGTCTAATGTGCACCGTCAAAGAGTTTGGGTTCCTGAATTAGGTCGGGCTGTTCTTCTTTCTATATCCGCAGCTGGATTACGCACTTTAGAAAAAGTTGGCGCAGGTAAATTATTGCCTCGTTTGCGAAGGAATCCGAACAAAAAGAGAAGACGAGTATAGCGACTCTTCAGAAGGTTATATCTGGAGTCTGGATTCCAGTTCTTGCCAATTCATTCGTAACTATAAGAGCCTCGTCTTCTGTTAACTTCCCGCGTTGTATATCAACGCGCATTTGTTCGCG
>NZ_PPEU01000124.1:0-1626 GCF_003056015.1 Candidatus Similichlamydia epinepheli
TCAAAACGTCGTGTTTCAGAAAGAATGGCCATTGCCACAGATCGTTCAAAATTTTCACGAAAACAGGGAGAAATCTTCTCCAAATCTTCTAAATTTCGGATTTCCATCTTAGAAGGGAAAGTGTAGCACAAGAACAGGTTGGGTAATCCCATCAATGTGGTTTTGAGTGAACTTGCTGCATGTAGTGGTGAGTTGTTTGTTTTCTTTAAGGTGGTCATCTCCGCTGATGAGCTCAATCTCTACTTCGTTAGATGCGAGCTCATGCTCTAGAATTTTTTTCACAAATTGATCGATCATTTTTTCTGATTTGCCTGCTAGCCAAAGCTGGTCTTTGTGGTCTTTTGGGTGTGGTGTCCCTTTGATCACTTGTTCAGCGCTGCAAATTGTGCTCATCACATGACTAAAGAAAAGCAGATGGTCTCCCTTAGATTGTCCAAAGCGTAACCATTGCTGGAGAAGTTGAGATCGAAGACTTCTCAATTGCGGCCAGTTATTCAGAAAGAGCTTCGTTTGTCCGATAAGGACTCGCGTCCCCTTTGAATCACTAAACAATTCGAAGGACTCTTTTTGAGCCGCTTTTTCAATAGATTTTTTCATATTCTCTTCACGAAGAGCGAAGAACTTGGAATAGATTTCAAAAGCATGGGAAGAACCGAGAAGCATCTGTCGGATTTCATCTAAACTAGCTCCTGCAGACCAAGAAAGATGTTCGTGACTGAGTTCTGAAAGAAGAGCACAGACGGCTGTAAAATCGCGTATTTTTGCTTTTGCAAGCAGATCTGTATCATCAAAAATTGCCGCCAAAATGGAAAAAGCAAAAAGTAGTTTGCGTTCTGGAGCAACTGTGTATTCTTCCATTTTTCCATACTGTTGTAGAGATTGATTTTCGAGCTCACTCAAGAGAACACTACAGGCTTGTACATCTGCAATATAAAGCAGGGAAGGGGTAGTAGTTTGAATCGAGGTTTTGTGGTGGTCAATTACACTAATGATTTCTAATTCATGACTAATGTTCGCTTCTAAACGATTAGAAAAATCCCTTAAAGAAACTGTACCGCAAGCAATCATTGCACGGTCTTTTTCAACACAACCAATTGGAAAGAGATTTCCTTCATCTGTGAGGAGAACGACTGGTAGTGGTGTAGTAGAAGAAGAAAATAGATCTTGAAGCCTTGTGAGAGTCGTTTCTCGTGTGACCCAACGAGATGAATGTCCCCAAAGAGATATTTTTAGAAGAAGAGCATTTTGTCCTTTTCGAAGAAAATGAAAAACTTGTTCTGTCAATGAATCAAGAGGCTCTAGAATTTTTTTAATTTCTTGCAGCAGCGATGCTCTATCCGAACCCATCATGGATCGAAGTTGGTGCAAATGCATGAAAAACTGTTTCAGTTCACTGATGCCATTTTGTTCCAGAGAAAGAGCGAGGTCTTCCATTGTAGAAGAGATTGAGATCGAAAAAAGTGATTCAAAAAGTTTTGCAAGATTGGTTTTCGTCTTAGACGTATAACGAAGATAGGTGGTGTCATTCTGCAGTGTTTTTTTTATGCAATCATCTAGGAAATGCTCTAAAGTGTGGTGAGGATCCTTTTTTGCAAGATAATCGAGTAAGGCGATTCGCATCTGTGA
>NZ_PPEU01000125.1:0-1622 GCF_003056015.1 Candidatus Similichlamydia epinepheli
CGACGATACAAATGGTTCGGGTAACGAATGCAGTTGCAAGCAAACGGCGCAAAAAGAAATTAAGAAAGGCAGCCAAAGGCTTTTGGGGAGATCGTAAGAACCATCTTCGCGTGACAAAGAACGCAGTTATGAAAGCCGAGGCGTATGCCACAGAACATCGTAAGTTGCGGAAGAGAGATTTTCGTTCTTTATGGATTGTTCGGATTGGGATTGCTTCCCGAATCTGTGGCCTCTCTTACTCTTGTATGATGTTTGGTCTTCGAAAGATGGGATGTGAGTTGGACCGCAAGCTTCTATCTGAAATGGCTATACACGATTGGTCTGCTTTTGCTCAGTTGGCTGCAAAAGCAAAAGCTGCTTTAGCTTTATAAGCGCCTCTTTCTCTCCCTCTCTTTTTAGAGACTCTTCTTAGAGAGCGTGCCACTTTTGATCAGCAGCTCTCGCTTGTTTCTTCTGACGAAGGTGAATTGCGCCTTCTTCGTGTGCGTTTTCTTGGTAGGAAAGGGCCTTTTGCTGCTTTGACTCGTTCTAATCCCGAATCCACAAAACCAGGGCGACGGAGCTGCCGCTTCCTCTTCGGAGACTTACTGCTCATGAACTTTCTTCGACCACACCTAGCATGCTTTAATTTTCCTGTTCCTGTGATACGAACTTTTTCGGAAACTGCTTTTCGAGTTTTCATCTTCGGCATGATAATCCTTTAAACCCCTTCCTCTACTTTCTTCATCTGAACTTCAGACGAAACCTCTTCACCTCGTTCGTCGACACGAACTCTCTTCTTCTTCAAGTCTGGACTCAACGCAATCGAAAGCGAACGACCAATCATTACCAACGGCATATCAACGAGAGAAATATCTGTCAGTTGTTCACAAGCTGATTGCATCACGCCCCTCCCAATTTCGGAATGAGCCATCTCTCGAGCACGAAAAAGACAAGTAATTCGGACCTTATGCCCCTTCTCTAGAAATTCACGCGCTCGACGAATCTTAATTTCTAAATCGTGAGGGGTAATATTAGGTCTTAATTTGACGTCCTTAACTTTTACACTCTGCTGACTCTTCCGGCTTTCTCTCTCTTTTCGACTCTTGTTGTAACGGAACTTTCCCAAGTCCATAATTTTACAAACAGGAGGGTCCTTTTGGGGCTCTACTTCTACAAGATCAAGTCCAAATTCCAATGCCTTCTGCAAGGCATCACGCGAAGACATCAAACCAAAATTCTGACCTTCTGGACCGATTACACGAACGAGACGAACTCGTATTTCCGCATTAGACCGCAAGGGAATAGTGTTCAATTCGTTTTTCTCCTCATGGTTGCCACTAATAAACAGACCTGATTCCTTAAAGTAAAGTCACTCAACGATTCACTCCTCCAATTGGCTCCATCTCCTCCTACCCGTCCATCCAAAACAGAACAAAACTCACCCAATTCATCTTCCAGACAAACATACTGATCACCTACGTCTGACCACTCTGTTTTCTCCATAACTTGAGAAGCACACTCAACTAACAAAGAATCCCCCCTCCACTTATTAGCAACAACAGGAAGAAAGGGAAAACACGATTCTCTGCACGTAAAAAGTCGAATACGACGCGGAACAGAAAGAAGAGCATCACCACCAC
>NZ_PPEU01000126.1:0-1614 GCF_003056015.1 Candidatus Similichlamydia epinepheli
CCTCTCATGCAATTATTACTAGACTCAATACGAATGAATCCTTTTAGGTCTCTACTAGTACAAAGCAGGCGCATTGCCCACGAAGGGAGAGTTTATCTTCAGATTTTTTCTACAGATATACGCAGAGAATCACCATCTATTGATTCGATGGGAAAATTGTTTGATGATTTCCTTAACAGATTACAAGATGTAGAACATCATATTTTCTTTGAAGAGATTCACCAAACTTTGATCTCTCAATACACAAATAAGCATATTCCTCTAGACAAACTTCTTGAACAAACTCTGCGTGAAAACCTAGCTGTTTATTCTTATTCCAATAAGAAAAAAAGTCTTGCTACACTGTCCGAAAACATGACGCCACGCTCCTTCCAAGCTTACTTAGAAGAGGTACAGCCTCACACTTTGTCAATAATATTAAAAAACTCGGTGCAAACTACACATGTTTCAAGAAAATAGTGAGTCTACCTCAAGATGGGGGCCCCCGCTTATCAAACTATTTCACACACACCAACTCCTTAAAGAAGAAGAGGTAGAGTCAGAGATAGGATCTATTGAAGAGGGAGAATTGGAAAATGAATGGAATGAGCAGTTTTTACGCGATCTTTGTCGTTACTTGAACTCAAGAAAGAAACGAATCACTCTGAGATGAGCATTTCATATTAGAAAAAACTTCATAAATGTCTTCAATTGCTTCCAGAGAGTCTATTATTTTATGATTCAAAGTCTCATGTTCCTGAGAGCATTCCACCTCGGAATTAGGCACCCAAGTCAAATCAAAGCTAGAAAGATGCGCTCCTTTATCTATTAAGTATTCAACGAAAAAACCTAATTGATCTGGAGGAACGATCACTAGAATTGAGTTTTCCTCTTCAAGAACATCTTCTGCTCCGCGCTCTGACATGAGAAGAAAAATCTCATCAAAATCTATTCCTTCTCTAGACAATACAATGAGACCTTTGCGAGAGAAGTTGAATAAAACGGAATTCGGAGACGCTAAAGTACCTCCTTTAGAAGAGAGCGTCCCCCTAACGAAAGAAGCAGCTCTATTTCTATTTTCAGTTGAACAGCAACAAACTATACCTACCCCGCCATAACCATAGACTTCATAGGAGACATCATACATCTCTATATTAGAGTCTTCTGCTCGTTTAAGACTTCTTTGGACCGTCTCATTTGGCACATTAGCTGTACGAGCTTTGTGTAATGCTAGCCTCAATCGAGAATTAGATTTTGGATCAGTACCACCTTGACGAACGGCTGAATAGATCTCTTTTAAAATTTTAGAAAAGAGCTTTCCTTTCTTGGCATCTGATCTTGATTTACGATGTTTAATATTAGCCCATTTACTATGACCGGCCATTATCTTATACCTTGTTCCCGCCAAACTGTTTGAGATATTCCTCAATGAAAGGATCTAATTCCCCATCGAGAATTGCTTGTACATTTTCCATTCCCCACACTTCATACTGTGTTCTCTTATCTTTCACGGCCGAATAAGGTTGTAAAACATAGGAACGAATTTGACTTCCCCATCCAATTTCCTTTTTTTCTGGTGAAAGAGCCGCAAGAGCTTTTTCTCTCTCTGCCATTCTTACCTGGTATAATTTTGAA
>NZ_PPEU01000127.1:0-1597 GCF_003056015.1 Candidatus Similichlamydia epinepheli
TGGAATGGCAATATCACTTCGTTCTAAAGCTCGTTCAGTTCTTAAGAATGCGAGCTGATCAAGAAGATCACCTTGCCTAGCCTTTCTTTTTTTAATTCCTGATGTGTCAGTGAGCACAAATTTATAGCTATTCCATGAAAATGTTGAATCTACACTGTCTCTAGTTGTTCCAGCCTCTTCGCCCATAACCGAACGCTCAGACCCTAGAACGCAGTTCATAAGAGTCGATTTTCCGACATTTGGACGTCCTACGATTGCTATTCGCAAGAAGGGTTCCTCTTTTTGCTCATCTTGAATATCAAATGGATCAAGAACAGCCTCCAGTAAATCAAAGACTCCAGAACCATGCGAAGCAGCAATTGGATAGACTGGATAACCAAAAGCTTCAAATTCATGAACCAGGAGATGAAGGTTAGGGGTGTCTACTTTGTTGGCTGCTATGAAGACCGGTTTTCTATAACGACGCAGAATTCCCAACAATTCTTCATCGAGATGAAGAATCCCAGCGCGAACGTCAACGACCAAGATAACAGCATCCGCTTCCTCCAAAGCAATTTGAGACTGTTTAAAAATCTGTTGCGTCAGAGGATCTTCACTTGAAATCATTCCTCCCGTGTCTACTAGGATAAATTCCTTTCCTAAACACGACGAACGCTCATACAGACGGTCACGAGTGACTCCTTCTGATGATTCAACGATTGAAAGACGCCGTCCACAAATTGAGTTGAATAGAGTCGACTTCCCAACATTCGGTCGACCAACAATAGCGATTATGGGTAACACAACGAGCCCTCCATAGGAGGGGGGCGAGTATACTTAAAATGAGAGTTTTACAAAACAGGAGGAGAGAAGAGGCTAAACTTTTCTTCAAACGATTCGAAATGAGAAGAAATTTGATCCACAATCTTTTTTGATGCTTGCAAGATGTTTTGACTGTCGTTCTCATCGTATACGATTTGAGCTCGAATGAAGATTAATAAGTTTCTCTTATCGGTTGTATGTACGCTTTTACTGAATAATGCGGAAATAAAAGGAATTGAACCCAAAAAAGGAATCGTAGCCCAACTTTTCCTGACCTTTTCATGCGTCATTCCACTCAGAACAACAAAACCCTTATTAGGCACAAGCACCTCCGTATTTGTTCTACTGGTCTTTGTCAACGGCAAAATAGCTGAAGTGTCTCCATCAGCAAGTTGATTGCTCTCACTTATTTCTTGGGTAATTTTTAAACTGATTGTTTGGTCGTTATTGATCCGAGGGTTTACTTGTATACTGGATCCGATATCTCTTAATTCATAACCGCTTACAACAAGGCCCGCTGAATCGCCGCTTTTTTGTGTGCTCACCTTGATACGAGTGGTCTCTCCGACAAAGAAACTAGCACTTTTATTTTCTTCAGAGAGAATCTTAGGATTCATTACAACTTGCATGTTTCCGTCAGCATTAAGAGCCTGTACAAGGCTTCCTAATGTTGAAAAAATCCTTCCCTGATAGGTTATGAAGCGTCCTATAACTCCGGAAGAAAACCCAGAACCTAACCCAGCCCAATCTGATGAGACTGCAGAATCACTCTCTGCAGCACCATGTGAGTTCACTA
>NZ_PPEU01000128.1:0-1591 GCF_003056015.1 Candidatus Similichlamydia epinepheli
AACGACATAGCCGTCAAAACTTCATCAGTAGATGAAAATACTCGAACCGATCTTCCTTCCGCTTCAGGATCATAAATCGGATCATGCATCAAATAATAGATGCCCAAAATCATATCCTGAGAGGGAACGGCAACAGGTTTGCCAGAAGAAGGCAGAAAAATATTGTCTGGAGCCATCATCAACAGACGTGCTTCAAGCTGTGCTTCAATCGAAAGAGGCAAATGAACCGCCATCTGGTCCCCGTCAAAGTCTGCATTGAATGCAGAACAAACAAGAGGGTGAAGACGAATGGCCTTCCCTTCGATTAAAACAGGCTCAAAGGCTTGGATACCCAACCTGTGAAGAGTAGGGGCTCTGTTCAAAAGAACTACGTGACCCTTAATTGTTTCTTCTAGAACGTCCCAAACAACAGAATCTCTTCTACGAATCATTTTTTTTGCAGCAGGGACAGTATAAGCGTGACCAAGCTCCCTCAATCTACGAACAATGAATGGATCAAATAGAACAAGGGCCATCTCTTTCGGTATTCCGCATTGACTAATAGATAGCCCCGGCCCCGAAACAACTACGGAACGAGCAGAATAGTCGACACGCTTACCTAAAAGGTTTTCTCTAACACGACCCTTCTTACCCTTAATAACCTCAGCCAACCCCTTCAACTGACGATTTCCAGCACCCATGACCGGATGACCATGACGCCCATTATCGAATAATGCATCCACCGCCTCTTGGAGCATCCTCTTTTCGTTTCTGACGATCACTTCAGGAGTCTTAAGCTTCAAAATAGCCTTAAGACGATTATTGCGGTTAATAACCCTGCGATAAAGATCGTTCAAATCACTTGTTGCAAAACGACCCCCATCGAGAGCAACTAGAGGGCGCAATTGTGGCGGGATGACTGGCAATGCACTCAAAACCATATCTTGAGGACGATTCCCTGATGCTATGAATGCCTCAATTATCTTTAAACGCTTTGCTAACTTCATACGAGCTTGAGCAGAACGAGTCTTCCTGAGTTTATCCTTAAGGTCTGAAACAGACGCTTCCAAATCCTCTGAAACAAGTAACTCGTGAATGGAAACTCCACCCATATTTGCTGAAAAAGCGGTAGATCCCCACCTTTCTCTAGCTTCCTTTAATTGCTGATCTGTCAAAAGCTGTTTTCTTTGAAGATCCGTATTGCCTGGATCAATAACAACATGCTCTTCGTAATAAATGATACGTTCCAAATCTCTCAAAGAAAGGCCTAGCAGATTTCCAATTCGACTTGGCATCGTCTTGAAAAACCAAATATGTACAACAGGAATAGCAAGCTCAATATGCGCCATACGTTCACGGCGCACTTTAGAAAGAGTTACTTCAACTCCACATCGATCACAAACAACACCTTTATTCTTCGTCTTCTTGTACTTTCCACAAGCACATTCGCAGTCTTTGGTTGGCCCGAAAATCTTTTCACAAAAAAGACCTCCCTTCTCAGGCTTAAAAGTCCTGTAGTTGATAGTCTCAGGCTTCTTTATCTCCCCACATGACCACTCATTTCTAATCACCTCGTCAGAAGCAATTGCAATGGACAATACCTCAAAGTCGG
>NZ_PPEU01000129.1:0-1579 GCF_003056015.1 Candidatus Similichlamydia epinepheli
AGATTGATTTTTCTAGGGCTTACTGGGATTAATCGTGGTTAACTATGAAGAAACGTTTTTCAGAATCGGAGTTTTGGTCTTTGCATAAGAAAGTCTACGAGAATTTGGGCCCTAAAGCATGGACCCATGAAGGGGTCCCTTGTTACCTAACGACTTCACCTTTTATTCTAACCAGATACGCTCATCTTTTTGAGTTGCAGTTGAAATTTTGGCTTAGTCAAGGAAGATTGAACCCTGATGACACTATCTATATTCTTGATTTGGGTTGTGGGGTAGGTCGGTGTGGTTATTTACTTCTTAATTTGACTCAGGAATTGTTCGACTCTTTTCCTGTTCGTCTTAAATACGTATTCGTAGATTTTGCAGAAGAAAACTTGCAATTTATTTTAGAGCATCCAGATTTAAGGATATTTTTTGACAAGGGCATTTCAGACGTTGCCTGTCTGGATGCTACTTGTGATGAGAAAATGACTCTTCGGTTAAGTCAAGAAGTAATAGAAGCTGATCGTTTGACAAATCCTGTTCTAGTAATAGCTAATTATTTCTTTGATAGTTTGCCTCACGATTTATTCTTAAGTGAAGTAGGAACACTTTATGAAATGCATGGTGACTTAGTTACTCCTGAAGGGATTGAGACTTTGCCAAGAGCTATGAGGTCAGCTCAATTATCAGTTAATAGAGGTAAAGAAGTTGATCCAGATAGCTACTATTCCCAGCCATCTTGGAATTATGCATTGAAGGCATTACACGACGTTAAGTTTAAGAATGATTTCAATCTTCCTATTGGAGCATTTAGAGCATTGGATCTAATCTCCAGTTGGTCTCCGGCTGGGTATTGTCTTTTGGCTTCTGATCAAGGTTCAGCAGTCCCTCATGTATTGGATGAAATCGGTGGGCATTGTATATCTTCTCCGGCAATGGGCTCGGTTTCTGTAAATTATTTATCACTTCAACACTATCTTCACGCGACACAACAAGATGCCAAAATTACACAGGCAAGTGACAATTCATTTTTAGTTACTGCAATGGCAACTGATCGTTCTAGTGGCAATTGTCTATTTCCTCTTTTTTCTACTTTCTTCAATGAATTTGGAATGGTTGAATATTGGCAAGTTGTTAATTGCTTTAAAGAAGATGGGAATAAATCTCTTGATTTTATTGAGTACATGATCCGTTTAGGTAGCTATGATCCTGCTGTGTTCTTTTCTTGTTTTGACTCGATTAGGAGTGGGTTGCCTTCTCTTAACTCTGATAAAAGAAAGTCTTGGATTGATTGTCTGATTCAAGTTGCCAAGGCATTTTTTCCAATTACTACTCGCGATTACCCTCTTTTAGGTGATATTGGAGTCCTTCTTTTTGACTTAGGGGCATTTCAGGAAGCTCTTGAGATATTATTGCGCGTGCTTGCTCTTGATGGAGGTCAAGAACAGACGGAATACAATATAAAGATATGTTTGAAGGCTATGGATCGAGCAGAAGAATTTGAGAAGATACGTCAGCAAGTGGCTTCTGATCTTGCACGATCTATTTCTACTCCATGCAGCAATGAACTTTTTGAATGAGCTCTTTGCAAAAGCCT
>NZ_PPEU01000130.1:0-1574 GCF_003056015.1 Candidatus Similichlamydia epinepheli
TCAACTAGAGTGTTCCTTGTTCCTTCGCGCATAGGTCTAGAATCCAAATGTTTGTTTAATAATAGGGGGGCAAGATGTATTTAAAAAGTTTTGGACAGAGGAAAGTTCGCATTTGAAAAATTGATCTCTTTCCAAAAGTGCCTGGATTTGACCATGTTCGTGAAATCCTATCCTATTGCCAATTGTGGCAGCAGAGTTCAGGTCGTGTGTTACGACTACGCTAGTTGCACAAAATTCACGTTGAACATCGAGAATAAGTTCGTTAATCTGCATTGCCGTGATTGGGTCCAGTCCTGTTGTAGGCTCATCGTACAAAATCACCGTCGGATGATAGACTATAACTCTCGCTAGCGCAGCTCGTTTTCGCATTCCTCCGGAAAGCTCCCAGGGCAGTTTATCTGCAGCATGAAGCATCCCTACTCGTTTTAAAGCCCATGCAATTCGATCGCCACTTTTGCTCTCTCTAGGAGATTGTATACCTTGGTAGTTTCGAACAGTTAACGGAAATGCAGATTAACGAACTTATTCTCGATGTTCAACGTGAATTTTGTGCAACTAGCGTAGTCGTAACACACGACCTGAACTCTGCTGACGTTCTAATTTTGAGCATTTCCAAATGTTGACTCCGAAAAGGTGGACATCACCTTGATCTGGACGCTCTAATCCTAGAATATGTTTGAGAAGGACGCTCTTACCTTCTCCTGACCTTCCCATGATAACAACAGTTTCACCTCTATTCACATGAAGAGTAAGGCCGTTAAGTATTTGATGTTCTCCATATTTTTTATGAATGTTATCCAGTTCGATACAGGAGGTCATGTGAAAAAATCCTTTGTAGTGTTAATCATCAATGTCATCAAAAAGTTGAAAAACAAAACAGCAAGATAACTCACCACAACTGCTTGTGTAGTGACTCGTCCTACTCCCTCTGCGCCTTGATTCGCTCTCAATCCTTGGTAGCAACAAATTCCAAAAATCAGCGCTCCAAAAACGGCCGCTTTGAATAACCCTCCAAATAGGTCGTAGAGTGTGACTGTCTTTGGAATTTCCTCTAAATATCCTATTGAAGATACACCGAAGAAATGAACTGTCGCTATGTAACCTCCAGCAACTCCAAAAAAATTGCAGAATGAAGTGAGAACAGGTGTAACTAGCAGCCCGGCTACGATTCTTGGTAAAACTAAGTACCAAATAGGATCAATTCCCATGGAACGGATCGCACTGATCTGCTCAGAGATTGTCATGCTTCCTAGCTCAGCAGCAACTGCTGCCCCTGATCGTCCTGTTATCATGAAAGCAGTTAAAGCTGGCCCCATCTCTATAACGATTGTTTTTGCAACGATCGCGCCTACTGTACTGGTCATGCCAAGAGGCTCTAGAGTGAAAAATCCGTGACTGCCGAGAACCATGCCAGTTGAAACTCCAGCAAATAAGACAACAGGAAGAGAAGCTACTCCTATTCGAAAAAACTGATCCCATAGCGCTCTACTTGCTTCGATCTCAGAACGAAGATAAGTCTCCTTTTCTGCCCATGATAGAAAGCCTTTTGATGTAATTTTACCTTTGGGTGAGGA
>NZ_PPEU01000131.1:0-1574 GCF_003056015.1 Candidatus Similichlamydia epinepheli
AACTTCTGGAGAGAGGTGATTTTATTATAGATGGTGGAAACAGTCATTTTCTTGATACGGAGAGAAGGCTAAAGTATCTATCTGAGAAAGGAATCTTCATCACGAGCAGCTACAGAGTTAAGAATCGATTCCACACGTTCTCGAGCCTCTTCTGAGCCACTCGGCATCATAGAAGGCCCGTGACGAGCCCCTTTTTCTCCTCCAGAAATCCCACAACCAATGAATAAGATTCCTTTCTCAGATAGATACTTTAGCCTTCTCTCCGTATCAAGAAAATGACTGTTTCCACCATCTATAATAAAATCACCTCTCTCCAGAAGAGGAATCAACCCTTCCAAAACTTGATCAACACCATTGCCAGCTGAAACCATAATAACGATCATGCGAGGCTTTTTTAGATTATTAACAAGCTCCTTTAGAGTAACAGCTAACCTAAGGGAGTGTTGTGACTTATGTTTAGAGAAAAAACTCTCCGCTTTCGAGGTTGTTCTGTTATAAACTGTGACCCGGTGATGGTGATCGGTGAAGTTGAGCGCTAAATTAGCACCCATGGTACCAAGACCGATCAACCCTATATCTGACTGCTCCTGATCGTTCGACATGTTATTCCTCCATTGATGGTCTTTCTGTCAGTAATGTAAGGAAATAGGCTTCTTGATCAAGAGAAGGAGTAGCTCTCGCCCTCGTAGCTCAGCAGGATAGAGCGGTCGCCTCCTAAGCGACAGGTCGCGCGTTCGAGTCGCGCCGAGAGCAAGAAAACTATGTAATCAATGCCTTAGAACGAATAGCCGCACGTACAGCTTCTATTTTGATAAATAAGTCTTTGTCCTTTGGAATTTTTCGTTCAATTGTTTTATAGGCGTGTAAAATTGTAGAGTGTGTTTTTTGAAATGCCATTCCCAGAGAGATAAGAGGGCCCACCACCCATTCTCTAGCAAGAAACATAGCTACCTGTCTTGCGAGAGAAATATCCTTTACTCTCTTGGTGCTCTTGATATCACAAATTTTGATTCCGAAGTGACGACTCACCAGTTCGATAATCTCTTCGGCACTGATCCTATATTCTTCTCGTTTGGTTGATCCTAGTAATTCACTAAGATTTTGCATTGCCAGTTCATCTGTAACAGGAAGATTCAACAATCGACTTTGTGCACATAATTTATTGATAATTCCTTCAATTTGACGCACATTTGACTGTAGGTGCTGAGCAAGAAGAAAAGCTGTTTTCTGTTCTAGTTGTAAACCACGTAATTCTGCTTTGTGTTGAAGTATCGCCACACGAGTCTCCAAATCTGGCATACCTAATTGTGCAACTAGTCCCCACTCCATTCTTGCAATCATTCTTTCTGATAATTGTAACTCAGAGGGAGGTTGGTCACTCGTAATCACTATCTGCCTAGATTGATTGATCAAGGCTTCGAACATGGTACAAAACTCATTTTCAAAATTTAGACGTTCTTGAAGGAATTGAATATCATCAACTAACAGAACATCAAGATTACGGTACGTCTTTTTGAGTCGATCAACTGTTTTGTTTCTAAGACTGTTGACAAGCGCATTCACAAACTCTTCCG
>NZ_PPEU01000132.1:0-1567 GCF_003056015.1 Candidatus Similichlamydia epinepheli
CAAAAACCTAAAGAAGGAAGTTGCAGATTGAAATTTTCTAATTCTTTCAACAATTCACGAACTAAGTCTTTAATCCGAACACCAAGTGCCTCTAAAACTTGAACTGCGACTCCATTACTTTGTTTAACAAGACCTAGAAGTAAATGCTCAGTACCAACATAGTTATGGTTCAAATTAGAAGCTTCTTCCGTCGCAAACTCAAACACCTTTTTGACTTTGCCCGTAAGAGCAGGTTCTCCATAAACCTGAATCTCTGGACCAAATCCAACAAGTCTTTCTACTTCACTGCAGGTCGACTCAAAATCAAGTCCCATCTCACGCAATACATTAACAGCAACACCTTGCCCCAGCTTCAACAATCCGAGAAGCAAATGCTCAGTCCCAAGATAGTTGTGATTAAGACGTTGAGCCTCTTTCTTAGCGAGCTTGATCACTTGCTTTGCTCGATTTGTGAATTTATCAAACATCCTCAAAACTCTCTATATACAACTTACCAGCATCAAGCAAGATCAAGCCCAACAATTGCAAAGAATCCTAATTGTTTTTAAGAAACGTTACAGTACGTCTTCTTTATAATTGCCAAACTTGATTGACCCTCTAACGAGCAATGCCACATTATAATCGGAACCAGTGAGTTTACAATCAAAACGTATTGAAATGCCTAATACAAGTTAACCTCGAATTAAGCTTTTTTGTCGGGTGAATAAGATTCACTTAATACATGTTCAAACTGTCTAAAATTTTATTTACCACTTTATCTGCTGTGAATTCATAGTGATGCCTTAATTCTTTTTCTGAACCTGAAGCACCCCATTTATCTATTGAAATATGAAGGCCTTTTCGACCGGTATAACGCTCCCATCCAAGAGAACTACCTGCTTCAAATGAAACAATTAACTTAGCAGACGTTTGAAGTATCCTCATGCGATAAGATTCAGATTGCTGTTCGAAAACAGTCCAACATGGGAGAGAAATAACGCTAACTTTTTTCTTATGATCTCGCTCAAGTAATTCCGCAGCTTCACAAGCGAGTGCGAGTTCCGTACCAGTAGCAAAAAATTGCAAGTCACACTTGTCAACTCCAGCCCCCCAATAGAGATATCCCCCACAACACATATCACGAACCATTGCTTGTGTAATGGGTATCTTCCCGAAGCTTTTTCTGGGAAGAACAATTGCCGTAGGCCCTTTATGCCTCATAGCTAATATCCAGGACAATTTTACCTCTTCTGCACAACCTGGACGTATCAACTGGAGACCTGGAATCAATCGTAAACTCATGATTTGTTCAATTGGCTGATGTGTCGGGCCATCTTCTCCAAGGAAGATAGAATCGTGTGTGAACACAAAAATAACTGGTAATTCCATCAAAGAAATTAAACGAATGGCATTTCTCATGTAATCAGAGAATGTAAGAAATGTCCCAATGAACGGAAGAATATGTCCAGTTTGAGCCATTCCTGCAGCGATTGCGGCCATCCCAAATTCCCTGACTCCATATTTAATGTTTCTTCCAGAGAGGTTCTCTTTACATACACCACTATACTCTTTCAACAGAGTCTTATCT
>NZ_PPEU01000133.1:0-1553 GCF_003056015.1 Candidatus Similichlamydia epinepheli
GAAACTAGAACAGCTTAAATCTTTGCATGTCTCCTCAAACGAATCTTGGATAGGAACGTGCAATCGATTAACAGAGCAAAAACTCCCATGCAAGATTTTTTCGAATTGAATCGAGTTGATGAAACTCAAAAAAAAGAAAAGATGAGAGATCATACCATTCGTGTGAAAAAACACATTCAAGACGTGGTAAAGAGAGATTATTGGGACCTTCCTGTTAGCCCTGTTTTTATAATTATTTTTTTTCCAACAGATTCTCTACTTGGAATTGCAATGGAAAATGATCCATCAATTATAGAATGGGCTGCGCTTCAAAATGTGATTCTTTCCACCCCATCCACTTTAATAGGTTTATTAACAACAATTTCCATGTGCTGGTCACAACAAAAAAATATGGAAAATAGTGAAAAAATTCGTAAAAAAAGCGTAGACTGTTTGAAAATGATTTCCCTCTTTCTCAAAGAGATTTCTTGCATGGGGAAAACATTAGAAAAACTTGTAGATCAATTCAATCATCTGATTAAACATTCAAAAAACAAACTACTTCCGGATCTTGAAGAGTTCAGAATGCTTGCTGGCCAAGTAGGAAATGAGACAATGGAAATGAAAGAAGTAGATAAAGAAGTTCAGTTGTCTTCGATGTCTTCCAATCCACTCACATAAAGGAGAGTGCGTTCATAAATCGGAGTTAAGTCATCTCTACCTTTGGATAATTTGAGAGTTTTATCAAAAAAGGCCTTTGCTGAAACATTGTCATTCAATTCCAAAAAACAAATACCAGTCCGAAAATGACCAAAAGGCAATTCAGGGTGAAAGGAAGCCCAAAACTGATAAGCTGTCGTTGCTTCGAAAAATTGTTCGTTTTTTTCCAATGAGAGACCAAGTGAAAAAAGATACTTCTCTTTTCTAACATCTAAAAGATATGCCAGACGAAAATACTTCACTGCATCATCATATCTCCCCTGCTCATAGGCTTGATATCCTAATGCATAAATGCTTTCCACTTTCTCTTCTGAAAGGTCAATTGATTCGTAAAGAGGCGGCAGTGCTCTAATTACTCCAACTAAATCTGATAAAGAAGGCGCTTCATCAGAACTAGCTTTGGTATCAGATGATCGGATTAATTTCTCCAACACACCTTTATCAATTCCAACTCCCCCAAGAAATGTCCTATATTGTTCTGTGTCAATCTGTTCTAGTTCTGTCGTCATAACTAAACCCGTTGTTCATTAATCCGAAAAAATCGATCCTCTCGATCTTTTTCCTTATTTGTAATAACTTTTCCACTTGTTAACTCTAAAAGGTCAGAGGCGAAATTAGATGCTAAGCTGTTTGAAAAGATGGGTCGCTCAGGAACTCTTTTATTATTGAGTACATCATTTGCCATATTCACTGCTTTTTGAATTAAATATTCTGCATCACGTTCTGAAATATATATTGAATTAAGACGTTCTGAATTTAACTCTAGTTGGCCAGAATCATTATAAGATAAAGAATCAATAATCCTTTCATCTCCAGAAAGAACAGAAACAATAATTGCAATAATGATAGCCATA
>NZ_PPEU01000134.1:0-1537 GCF_003056015.1 Candidatus Similichlamydia epinepheli
AGATCATATGGAAACGAACGCACCTTTCCGTGTTATTGCTGATCACCTTCGATCTATTTCTTGGTAAAAGATTTTCCAATTTGTATCCATATTCGGTTGATTTAGTACCCATTCTTTTACTAGAGTTTGCATCTGAAGTGTTTTCATTTCTTTTAATTGACGCTCATAGTCTTTTACTTTTCTCAAAAGTTGACCAGCATGCTCTTCAAGAGAATCTTCCTGAACTTTGAACAAATTGACCAAGTTTTTAATCTTTGATGTTTGTTTATATATTCGTTTCTCCGCAGAGTTTCCAACTACTGCTTCTATCCGACAAATCCCAGAGGCAACTGTTTGGCTCTTAATTATTTGAAAGCATCCAAGTTCTCCAGTCTGAATTACGTGTGTACCTCCACACAACTCCTTAGAGACTCCATCTTCTTTTAAATCTATAGTCACAACACGGACTATTTCGCCGTACTTTTCGTTGAAAAATTGCTTGATAAAAGAGTTTCCCTCGACTTCTTGATATGTTAGTTCCTCTGTTTCAATAGTTCCATTTTTACGGATCAATTGATTCATTTTTTTTTCAATAAGATTAATCTCATCTGAAGAAAGTAGCTTATGATGATTAAAATCAAATCGAAGTCGATCTTCAGATACTAACGATCCGGCTTGACGAATGTGTGACCCGAAATAATTTTCTAGAACCCAATGAAGTAAATGCGTGGCCGTATGATGTGATGAAACTGCTTGCCTTTTTTCTTTGTCTACCTTTGCCAAATAGGTATTCTTTTTAGTTATTCGCCCATATATTACTCGTCCTATATGGAGGGAATTTCATACGAAGTTTCAAAAAAAATTGAAGCTTGAACGCTGAACGAAATCGACTCAAACGCCCCCTATCTTTTAGGAGACATCCTAGAAATTGAAGGAGCACATCGCAAATTGCAACCATGAAGGAGAAACTGTACTATGCTCGGACATGAAATAAGAGAAGTGTTCTTTCAGTTTTTTCAAAAACATAATCATCATCTCTTCAGGTCTTCTCCACTTCTTCCTAAGACAGATCCAACTCTTCTTTTTGTAAATGCTGGAATGAATCAGTTCAAAGATATTTTTCTAAAAAAACGCTCCTCACATGTTCTTCAAGCTGTTTCCTGTCAAAAATGTTTACGTTGCGGTGGCAAACATAACGACATCGAAAACGTTGGCCATACTAGTAGGCATCTTACATTCTTTGAGATGCTAGGGAACTTCTCTTTTGGAGGGTACTACAAGAAAAAAGCCATTGAATTAGCTTGGCACGCTTCTCTGGAAGTTTTTCAAATGGATCCAAAAAGAATTTTCGTGTCTATTCTAGAAGGAGACCAAGAGGCAGCCGATCTATGGTCTAAATGGGTGCCTCAAGAGCAGATTTGGGCTCTTGGACCTGAAGATAATTTCTGGGCAATGGGAGATCAAGGTCCTTGCGGACCATGTTCAGAGCTTTACTATGATCGTGGAACTCAATTCGGTGACGCAACCAATAACAAAGAAGAAAGGTTTATTGAGTTTT
>NZ_PPEU01000135.1:0-1525 GCF_003056015.1 Candidatus Similichlamydia epinepheli
GGGGCTACGCGTGTAGCGATTCGTTCAGGGAAAAGCTGGCTGTACTGTCTTGACTTTCTTGTGTTTTTAGTAAAGGAGATTCGATCCAGAATGTCGTATGTCAAGTTGCGCCCGGGAGATTCCTTGGACAAGGCTCTGAGAACTTTAAAGAAAAAATTAGATAAGGAAGGTGTAATGAAATGTGCTCGGGCACGTCGTTTTTACGATAAACCTTCCGTTAAAAGAAGAGCGAAGTCAAAGGCGGCTCTTAAATACAAAAGATAGACTCCCGAATTAGGGGTCTTTTTTCGAGTAACACGTTCTACCCTTGTGATCTATGAGTGATTATTACGATTTGTTGGGAGTTTCCAAAACAGCTTCCGAAGAGGAGATTAAAAAAGCTTATCGGAAGCAGGCCGTCAGGTATCACCCGGACAAGAATCCGGATGATGCTGCAGCAGAAAAGAAGTTCAAAGAAATCTCTGAGGCCTACGAAGTCCTAAGCAATCCCGAAAAAAGGCAAATGTATGACCGATACGGTAAAGAAGGTCTACAGTCTGGTGGATTCGGAGATGCTGGGTTTGGGAACTTTTCATCGATGGAAGATGCCCTTAGGACCTTCATGGGTGCTTTTGGTGGGGGAGGAGATTCTCTTTTCGACCTATTTGGTGGCGGCGGTGAAATGCACGCTCAACAAAGAAAATATCCGGACAAAAAGGTTTCAGTTTCCATTTCATTTGAAGAAGCTTTTCGTGGTGTCAGTAAAACTATAGTTATAAGTGGTTGGGTCCCGTGTTTGAAGTGTGACGCCTCAGGGGCTGCTTCGAAGTCAGATATTCGCACATGTGCTGCATGTAATGGAACTGGTCAAACAGTTCAAACAAGAGGATTCTTCACAATGGCCATGACGTGTGGACATTGTAGAGGAGAGGGGAAACGTATCCTTAAGAATTGCAATGCATGTTCCGGACATGGTCGAGTGAAGGAAGCGCAAGATGTTCGTTTCCACATTCCTCCTGGTGTAAGTTCAGGCGTTCGTTTGAGAGTGGCTGGATTCGGTGATGCACCTTCTGGAGGCGGTCCTAGAAGTGATTTATACGTAGAGATTGAAGTGAGACCTCATGAAGTGTTTTCTAGGGAAGGGGATCACTTACTTGTTACTTTACCTTTGACGTTTGTAGAAGCTTCGATGGGTTGTGAGAAAGAAATCCCCACTTTTTCGAAATTGTGTCGAGTGAAAATTCCAGAAGGGACACAAAGTGGCAAACAATTTTTTGTTCGAGGTCAAGGCTTCCCACACCTTCAGGGAAGAGGGGCTGGAGATTTGAAGGTGAATGTGGTAGTTGAGACACCTCAAAACCTTTCTCCCGAACAGAAGGAGCTTCTCAAAAAATTTGGGGAACTTTCTCGTTTGGAACAGACTCCGGGGTGTTCTAATTTTTGGGATATGGTGAAGAGGTTTTTCGGTTCTAGTGGCTAGATGGAAGTTAGTCTGTGATCTTTTTTTGCCCATTAGCCTCTGGATCAGAGGGAAACGCGACTTACC
>NZ_PPEU01000136.1:0-1447 GCF_003056015.1 Candidatus Similichlamydia epinepheli
TTGACGCCCTTTCCGTAAAGAAGAACAGATCAGGTGGATACCGTTTAGGTGTACATATAGCAGATGTAGCACATTACGTTCCTAAAGGAGGCGCATTGGATAGAGAAGCAAGGTTAAGAGGGAATTCCACGTACCTACCAAACTGCTGTATTCCAATGCTACCACCTTGCTTAGCAGATGATCTTTGTAGTTTACGTTCTAATGTACCACGCTTAACTGTTTCAGTAATTATGAACTTCGATGATGAAGGGAACCTAATAAACAAAAAAATAGTACGATCAATCATTCAAAGCAAAGCTCAGCTTAGTTATGAAGAAGCTAGAGAGATCCTTGACAAAGGGAAAGATACAAATCCTTATTTTAATCAGCTCAAATTGATGGTGGAACTGTGTATGCTTCTAAAAAAGAAGCGTCGAGATCGTGGTGCTGTCGACATGAACCTAGATGAGGTAAAGGTTGTATGCAATGAAAAAGGAGAAGCAATATCTCTTCAACAAACACCATATGATATCACTCACCAAATGGTAGAGGAATTCATGGTAAAAACTAATGAAGTAGTAGCCATTCACCTTGCTACATCTGACGTTGCCACAATTTACAGGGCACACGAGCCTCCTTCTGAAGATTCATTTAAAGAGTTTCTTGTTCAAGCAGAATCGTGTAACTTTCGTATCCCGCGTACAGAAGACGGCAATAGTGTGGACGTTCCTGCACTTCTCGCAGAAGCAAGTCAAACACCCTTCGGCAGGCTACTTACATTGGATTACATTCGAAGCATGAAAATGGCATTTTATCAAGCTGAAAACATTGGACATTTCGGACTGAGACTCGAACATTATTGCCATTTTACTAGCCCAATCAGGAGATATTCTGACCTAGTTGTCATACGTTCTCTTTTCGGAGAAGTAGAATCTATATCTACCCTTCAGGAAATAGCGAAATTCATATCTGGAACTGAAAGAAACAGCGCCAAGGCAGAGCAAAGCGTTATTCATCTGAAAAAGCTTCGCATGTTATCTCGTCTATTCTATGAAGGGAAAACTACATTCTTCGCAAGGATCTGTAAAGTCAGATCGTCTGGTCTTATACTAGAGCTATTTGAGCTTTCATTGGAGATTTTTCTACACATCTCTCTCGCCTCAAGAGATTTTTTGACATTTGACGAGGGAAACTTTTCCTTATCTTCTAGAAGTGGAATAGTGTACAAAGCTGGTGACACAATGGAGGTTGAGCTTATTTCAATAGATTTATTGACGCAAAAAGCGCGATGGAAGGGACTTGCACATTATAGTCTTGATATAGGGCCAAGACAGTCACACTCTTCACATCAAAACAGGAAAAAAAATCCAAGTAGGCGTTCCGATGTCTCAAGGTAAAAAAAAACAATCTGGCAACTCTTTTAGAAATTATTTTCTTTCAGGTATTGCCATTATCATGCCACTTGTGA
>NZ_PPEU01000137.1:0-1428 GCF_003056015.1 Candidatus Similichlamydia epinepheli
CCGGAGCTCTATATTTAGAACTTGGTAAGTACCGTCGTGCTCTGCGTTATTTAGATCGTGCTTTAAAGTTTGATCCAGAAGATTGGACTACTCGTTTGAATCGTATCTATTGCCTTTTCTCCATAAATAGAATCGAAGAAGGTTTGGAGGCCGCAGAAGAGGTTAGAAAGAGTAATTCGCCAGAGATTGCAGCAGCTGCAGAGGCTTTGATGGCAGGATGGGAAGCTCAACAAGTGGTATGATAGAGATTCCAAGACGAGAAATAGGGGGGCAAAAGTTAAGTGGCTTTACTCGATCGAGAGCCGGTGTGTCCATCTATCACCGCATGGGATCAATTTGTGGAGTTTGCTCGTTCTCGTTCTTCTATGACTGCCTTTCAGAATTGGATTGAGCCGATTATCTGCTTAGGAGTTGATGAAAATGAGTGCGTTTTGCAAGTTGCAAATGTTTTCGTGCAGGAGTACCTTCTATCTAATTTTTGTGAGGATTTAAGGTCTTTTCTTCCAGTTAGATCAGATGGAAAGCCGTCTGTTCGTTTTGTCATTGCTGATTTACCAATCCCAGAATCAAAAGAGAAGACAACTACAGTTGATGCACAACCTTCAGACCAGAACAATACGATGAAATTAAATCGATCGTATAAGTTCGATTCTTTTATTGAGGGAACCTGTAACCAATTTGCTAAATCTGCTGCTTTTGGAGTGGCTACCAGGCCAGGAAGGCTTCCTAAGAGGGTGTTTGTAATGAGACATATCTAACCGTTCTGAAAATCGAGACTGTCCTACAACTACTGGCTCTAATCCAATCTCTCTAAACCTGTCATCTCCCAACCAAGCAGTCGCCACACTGACACGTGCATGGTGCTGAATAATTCGAGATTCATGATGGGCTGACCAGACAGATTCAACTAAGGATTGCAGACGGGCGTATCTATCAGACTCATCTCTCCCAAAATCTGCAATTGTCACCTTGCGCATAGATACCCCCCTCCTTGACACGATTGGAGATATTTTCCTCCCAGTTGGGCATACCAATACAAAATGATGAGCTTAGATGAAGAAGAATGGGAAGAGATTGAAGATAGATTATCCAGTTATTTGCCCAGTTCAAATTTAAAAAAACGTCAACTACTTAGTTTAACCGTTTTTGTAGGAAGAGTTCTTTCACTTGTGAGATGGTGTATCAGTGCAATTTGTAATCGAGCTCGATTCCAGGGGGCGTAGAATAATATGCAAGAAGAAGAGACCTTAGTTTGGCGTGATCTGCTAGGCTTCTCCGAAGAGCAGGTACAAGATTTGCGTTTCACTGGCTATTTTTACATCCGACAAGGAAAGTACGAAATTGCTCGTTCTTTCTTTGAGGCTCTTGTTATTTTTCAATCTCAGGAGCTCCCTTCAAATCAGGAAGTTTACGACTTTAAGACTCTGG
>NZ_PPEU01000138.1:0-1419 GCF_003056015.1 Candidatus Similichlamydia epinepheli
GAAGCTAAAAGTTATGTGTTTGCTAACTTTGTAGTGCTGAGGTTGGCTGGATTTTATCAATCACACTGGCTGATTATAAGCTCAACCAGTGTTGATGAAGAAAGTTTCTCGCGCTTAAAGCGTGCAATTATTGCAGTGCAGCAACCGACTTAGGTGTTAAAATTGTCGGCGTTGGATTTTCGTTTTGCTCTGGGTAATCAATCGTGTAATGAAGACCTCGGCTTTCTTTACGCTCAAGGGCGCTGCGAATAATAAGCTCTGCAACCTGTACTAGGTTTCGAAGTTCTAATAAGTTATTTGTAACTCTAAAGTTCGCGTAATAGTCGTGAATCTCTTGCTGCAGTAATTCAACGCGGTGAAGCGCACGTTCTAAACGTTTTGTTGAGCGTACAATACCCACATAATCCCACATAAATAACCTTAGTTCATGCCAGTTGTGGGTAATAACGATTTCTTCGTCCGAGTTAGTTACGCGACTTTCATCCCATAATGGTAAGGCTTCAAGGGCAGGGCTTGCATCGATTTTGCTCAGAATATCTTTCGCGGCAGCATGGGCAAACACGATACATTCGAGTAGCGAGTTACTCGCCATACGATTAGCGCCATGTAAACCTGTGTAAGCTACTTCGCCAACCGCGTATAAGTTATCTAAATCTGTACGGCCATTAAAGTCGGTCATAACACCGCCACAGGTATAGTGTGCAGCAGGCACCACAGGAATGGCTTCTTTGGTAATGTCGAGGCCAACACTTAAGCATTTTGCGTAGATAGTTGGGAAGTGCTCAATGATAAAATCTTTATCTTTGTGACTAATATCAAGGTACACACAGTTCGCACCAAGGCGTTTCATTTCAAAATCGATAGCACGAGCAACAATATCGCGAGGGGCAAGTTCTTCGCGCTCATCAAAGTCTTTCATAAAGCGAGTGCCATCAGGGCGTTTTAAATACGCACCTTCACCGCGCATTGCTTCGGTGATCAAAAAGCTTTGCAGCTCTGGGTGGTACAAACTTGTTGGGTGGAATTGGTTAAACTCCATATTGGCAACACGGCACCCTGCACGCCATGCCATTGCGATACCATCACCACTCGATACATCAGGGTTAGAAGTATATAAGTACACTTTACTTGCGCCGCCTGTTGCCAGTGATACGAACTTAGCTGCGATAGTTTCAACTTTTTTATCAACACAATTCCAGACGTATAAGCCGTGAACATGCTTGCCTTTTTTAGCTAAGCTTTTATCTGTGATTAAATCAATGGCATTGTAGTTTTCTGGCGATGCGTTTGAACGCATTGCATCTGCACTGTCATAAAATTCTGCTTCTTCGGCATCAACATCGTTAGCTGGGGGTTTACGACCCTGCGCAACTAAGTAATTTTTAGCACAATTTACGGCGATACGGTACAACCAAGTAT
>NZ_PPEU01000139.1:0-1366 GCF_003056015.1 Candidatus Similichlamydia epinepheli
AAAAAAGTAAATCCAAATAGCATCAGGATGCGAAATCCTGCGTTTCGTAATTTTTGAAGTGCTTTTTTAGTCGATTTGTAAAACGTATCTTCTTGACACCATTCTAACGAGCAAAATATCCCTTTCTCCTCAAATAAACGAATAAGATTGTCATGATCGAAAACATCACCTTCATAGGCTACAAGAAAGGTGTGTGAAAGAGGGTTAACACCAATTTTTCTAAATTTAGGGAGAGAAGTGATCTCATTTTTGAGTACTGCTTCGTAATGAACCGTACTAGGACTTAGTATCTTAAAAAGAGCCTTATACATTTTCTCCCGTGGAATAACTGACTAGTTAATTACTATTTTGATGAAGCATTACCAGGTGCTTTCTTTCTCTTCTTGCGGTTCATAAGAAAAGGCCCTGTGCCGGATCCTGTCACAATCTCGTGTAAATCTCCTATAGCAATAAAAGCCTCTGGATCTTCACGTAGAACTACAGATTTCAATTCAACTAGTTGAAGACGCTCAATAATTATGTATAAAATTTCTCTGTTATCCCCAGAACAGCCACCTTTCCCATACATGACTGTGATTCCAACTCCTACATCTCTTATCAGGGCTTCCGTAACATCTTTGGATTTTTTAGAAATAATCGTAACAGTTTTGATCTCATCGAATCCTTGCAGAACCATATCAATGATTTTGTAAGCAACAAAGTACGTCATTAAGGATCTAAGAGCAGAATTCCAGTCTGAATAAATAAAGCCAGCAATTGCAAAAATCAAAACATTGGATGCAAGAATTACTTGACCAACCGTGTACCCAAATCGACGATTTACCAATACTGCCACGATTTCGCTGCCATCAAGACAAGCCCCATGTCTAATGATTAGTCCGATACCGCACCCTAAAGCAATTCCACCAAAAACGACGATCTCAAGTACGTCACCAGTAAAATGCCTATCGAACCCTTCCATGAAATATAAACAAATAGAAAAACTAGACGCTGAGAAAAACATACGCATAACGAATTGTTTTCCGATGTGTCTGTGGGCTAATGCGACAAAAGGAGCAGAAAGAATCAACACAACAAAAGGCAACTTGGACGGAATCTCAAGTGCTTGAGTTATGAGAATTGCTAAGCCAACCGTTCCACCATCTATTAACTTGTTTGGCAATAAAAAAAAATGAAGAGCGAACGCCGTGATAAACGCACCGATCGCTATAAAAAGGTACGAAGATAGACTAGAAAACCCCCTCATAAGGGCGTTACCCTGTTTATCTGATGTGGAGACCATACTCTACATTCTCCTCATTTTTTTGCCTGAGAGAATGGAAAGAGGCACACAAGACGAGATCATTCGCGAGAGACGGGGCTCGAA
>NZ_PPEU01000140.1:0-1336 GCF_003056015.1 Candidatus Similichlamydia epinepheli
CCAGGTTATAAAGAGGTCACGGATAGTAATTTTGAGTCTTCTCTCAAGAAAGCTGAGTTTGTTGTCGCTTATTTTTTTGCAGTGTGGTGTGGTCCCTGCAAGGCTTTTGCACCTGTTTTTGAAGAGGTTGCTAAGGAGCTAAGCAGCCCATCACTATTATTTTTAAAGGTGGATACAGACAGTTCTCCTAATGCTTCAGAGAAGTGTAGAATATCTTCTATCCCCACTATTCTTTTCTTTTCTGGAGGGAATCAAGTTAGGTCAGTTTCTGGTGTTCAGAAAAAAGAGGACTTAATTCAGGCCATTCAACAATTACAAAATTAATAAGAAGATAGGAAGTTTCTCTGTCTTAAAACTTCGTAAATAGCAATAGCAGCGGCGTTTGATAGATTGAGGGAACCTTTTTTTTGTAACAAAGGAATGTAAACAGTTCTTTGGGGGAAGTTTTTTATCCAAAGGTCAGGTAGCCCAAGGCTCTCACTTCCAAAAAGGAGAATTGGAGATTGTCCGTAGACTACTTGATCGTAACGTATCTGACCTCGTGTTGAGAACATCCAACACAAGTCCCCAAATTCCTCTAACCATTTATCCTCGCCATTATTCCAAACTTCGATGTCTTCTGTTTGTAAATATCGGACAGAAGAACGTCGAATGGTAGATGAATGTAAGAAAAACCCAACTGGGGGGATTAGCATGAGCGAAGAACCAGTTAGTGAACACGTGCGAGCTATGTTCCCTGTATTCTGAGGTATTTCTGGTCGGTAAAGTACGACTTTCATTGTTAGTGCAAAATTGATAAAAGTTTTTCTGTGTCATCGAGGTCGATCATCTGAGTAGTTCGTTCCTTTGCATTTTTCAATTGAATCATGTGCCCTTTTTTCTCTTGATCGCCATAAATCAAAATCCAATTAGCACCTATTTGATCACATTCTTTGAGTGCATTACCTAAATTTATTTCGCCGAATCTAGTTTTGATTCTGATTCCATTCTCACGCAGCATGCTAGATAAACGAAAACATTCAGAGTTAGGTGATTCCAAAAGGGAAATGAATAGTAAATCGAAAGGAGTATCAGTGACACTAAAACCACTTGCAATTGCGGCTTGAATAACTCTTTCAAATCCAAAAGCGAAACCAACTCCAGGAAGATCTGTGTATCCTATCGATTGAATAAGTTGGTTGTAGCGGCCTCCTCCACCAAGAGCAGATGACGATTCTCTATTTGTCCATATATACTCAAAAATTACGTTATTGTAGTAGTCAAGTCCTCGAACAAGTTTAGGATCTATTTTGAACGGAACTTCAAGTTCTTTTAAGACGCTCTGAATTTTTTCAAA
>NZ_PPEU01000141.1:0-1295 GCF_003056015.1 Candidatus Similichlamydia epinepheli
ACCAAGATCAATGCCTGAAGAGGGATTCGAACCCTCCACCTGTGCGTTACGAATGCACTGCTCTGCCAAATGAGCTATTCAGGCTAAGAATCAAAACAAAGAGCCAGATTCTTGACTGCATTCCTCAAAAGCAATGCCCTACCTTGTTCTAGCGTTTGGTCTGTTTTATGACTAGCCAACATATGCGCCTTCCTAACAGAGAAGATTAATGCATTAAGGTCACGTTGGGTTGCTCCTTCTATCCACCCAAGATTCAAACCAAACTTTAAAAGACCAATCGCTTCTAAGGCTTCCTGAGTTGTTAAATGCATCGCATAACGCAAAAGACCCAAAGTCCTAGCTATCTTATCAAATAGCAGTTCATCACCATCCGATGCGGCTTTATTGTTTATATTACTCTCAGCCACAATCAAGTGGTTAACGGCAGTTTCCAACTGGGCTAACACCTGATCTTCAGAAAATCCTAAACCATACCTATTCTCAAGAACCACAATTCCTCCCACTAACATGCGACATGTGATTCCTTTAAATGGCTTGGCTTTCAAAACTGGACCAAGTTGTTGCCTTAAAACAATGCCAGGCAAAATTAAAAAAGCCTGCGCACATAACCTGGGATTGGATGTCATAAAACCAAAATCTTTCGAAAAAGCAAAAGAAAGAGTCTCTTCCATTCTTTTCTCTATCTCAAGCAAACGAGATAATCCCTCGTGTAGCTTGTGACCAGTATTTGCAATTTTTAAAAGAATGTGGTCGTAAATGTTTACCAAAACAAGAGTTGATAGATCTTCATCAAAAAGAAAAGCCTCCCCGAGATGAGCTTGGTGGATGCTTTCAGTCAAAAGGAAATTCTCAATTAAAAAATCACGGTCCCAAGGCTTAGCCTTGTCTGCCTCTAAACGAGTCAGCCCATTCAAAATCTTTTCATCTCGAAGGGATTGTGTCACCAGGTGAATAACTTGAGTCTTCTCTGCTAGCGATAACTTACTCGGAAAGAGAAAAGGGCAAATATTCCTACGCAGTCCCAAGACAGAAGCAATCCAGAATTTCTGGTCATTTGTATCCCATAAAGGAACAGGGAGCGATTTAAAAGCCACATCTAACATGTTTGCCCTTCAATCCCCAGAATATTTCTAATTTGATCTCGAATGCGGGCAGCTTCCTCATAATCTTCTATCTCTAAAACTGTTTTGAGCTTTTCATTCAAAACAGCAAGCTTGTTACAGAGAGAATTATTAACAACTTCACCCCCAGGAACCCTACCAGAATGAACCTTCTTCCCATCTAAAAGATCACTG
>NZ_PPEU01000142.1:0-1265 GCF_003056015.1 Candidatus Similichlamydia epinepheli
CTAATGAGCAAATACTCTGTTAATCCTCTAGAAATGACAACCTTCAATTCATATTCTAGTGATGAACGAATCAACATATCGAGATCTTGATTAGGAAACTTTTCTCTCAATCTCTCAAGAACTCTGTCTGTATAACGTTTTGGAATCGCTTCATTTGTTTGGCTTTTCAAGTAGTTCTTACATGTTTCTTCTCTCTCATTAGCAGTTACACTATGATCAAGACCTGGAGGGAAAAAAACAGGATAATGTTTTTTTTTGCATTCAAACGAATAATTACACTTGTCTGCCAGCTTTCTAGTGTTAGAAACAGCTTCTGGATAATCAACAAAAAGGTCTAAAATTTCTTGAGTAGATTTAAAATA
Organism: Candidatus Similichlamydia epinepheli; assembly: GCF_003056015.1. Classification (NCBI taxonomy): domain Bacteria; kingdom Pseudomonadati; phylum Chlamydiota; class Chlamydiia; order Parachlamydiales; family Candidatus Parilichlamydiaceae; genus Candidatus Similichlamydia; species Candidatus Similichlamydia epinepheli. Next base: position 363 of record NZ_PPEU01000142.1, read on the forward strand.
GTATTCATTTGACGTGAAAACTAACCTTTTTGGATTTTTACGTGCTCCTTCATTTAAAAAGATAGGTTCGCCTGATCCTATATTCATAAGAACAGCATGAGCCTTCCAATCTTCTCTATTCAGATAGTAACAAGGGTTGGATGCGACAATATCGAGAGAATAGTTAGATGCAAGTTCTGCAAGTCTCTCATTCAAGCGTGCTTGATCACTCATCTTTTTTTGATACAAGTCTTCCACCCAAGCTTCTTCAAAAAGAATCTGAGAATCGCTATTATCCTGAATAGTGAGATTTTGAATTTGAATGAACAGTGATTCACATCCAAAAACACGAATCCACCATTCCAACTCTTCAACTTGTTTATCGCAAGAAGATTCCAGTACCAAACGAGCCAACAAGCTCCCTGGAGCTCCAATCATGGCTATTAGCCCTTCATGGTGCCTTTCAAGAATTTCTCGATCCATTCTAGGAACGTAATAAAACCCTTCCAGATGGCTTAAAGAAGTTAAAATTGAGAGATTGCGAAATCCAATCTCATTTGAAACAAAAAGAGTACAAGAATAAGAGTTTGGCTCGTCTACAATTTTGTTCTTCACAAATCTCGATTTAGGTGCCAGATAGCCATCTAACCCTATAATCGGTTTGATGTTATTTAATTGGCACTGTTGACAGAAGTCGAAACTCCCACAAAGGTTTCCATGATCGGTTAGAGCTATTGTATCTAGACCATGAGAAACGGCTCTCTTAACTAATTGAATTATAGAAGGAGTCGCCCTCAAAATAGAGTATTGAGAATGTAGGCTCAGTGGTACCCAAGGCCTCATTTTAGCTTCTCACTTCTATGCCCAGACTCAACCAAAAGGATTGGGGAAAGACACAACAAAGACAATAGGGAACATCCAAAT
>NZ_PPEU01000143.1:0-1261 GCF_003056015.1 Candidatus Similichlamydia epinepheli
AGCTTGCAAGTAAACGAAGAAAAAAGCGTTTGAGAAAAGCAGCAAAGGGTTTTTGGGGAGATCGTAAGAATCATTTGCGTGTTACCAAAAATGCTGTAATGAAGGCTGAAGCTTACTCAACTGAGCATCGTAAATTACGAAAAAGAGACTTTCGTTCTTTGTGGATTGTGCGCATTGGGATTGCATCTAGGATTTGTGGTATCTCTTATTCTGCATTTATGGCTGGACTTAGTAAGGTTGGTTGTGATCTCAATCGTAAGATTCTTTCTGAAATGGCCGTGCACGACTGGGAAGCTTTTACCCAATTAGCTCGGAAAGCGAAAGCTGCTGTAGGTATCTAGTTCCCCTATGAAAGAGTCTCTTTCTTTGTCGAGTGTCATTGAGTCTGTTCGCGAAGAGCGTTTTGCTTTTGATAAGCAGATTTCTATCGTTGGTTCTTCGGAAAATGAAAAGGAAGCTCTTAAACTACTTAGAGTTCGATTTTTAGGAAGGAAAAGCGTTCTTTCTTCGCTTATTCGTTCTATAGGTCAGCTGGCAGAGGGCTCGGATCGTTTGCAAGCTGGCAAGATTTTGAACGAACAGAAAACCCAGATAGAGGAGTTGATCTCTGAGGCCGAATTGAGAATTGAGCATCGGGAATTGACTGAAAGGATTAGTGCAGAGCGCGTTGACATGACGCTTCCCGGAAGAACAAAATGGGTTGGTTCTGCACATCCTCTCCTTGAGACTCTTTTTAGAGCATTGGAAATATTGTCTTCCATGGGCTTTTCGGTTCGTTTCGGAGAGGAGATTGGACCAGAAGAGGTGATGTTTGATCTTCTAAATTTTCCAAAAAGTCATCCAGCACGGCTTGAACAGGACACCTATTACTTACCTGGGGGCTCTACCCTTCGTTCGCAGACGTCTAATGCGCAAGTGCTACTCATGCGGAGTCAACCGCCTCCTATTCGTTTTGTGGTTCCAGGAAAATGTTTTCGTAATGAAGAAGTCTCTTCACGTTCATTAAGTGTTTTCCATCAGATCGAAGGTCTTTATGTGGATCGAGATGTTCGTTTAGGAGACCTCCTTTCTACTCTTGAAGTTTTCTATGCTTCTTTTTTAGGGAAGTCCAACAAATTGCGTTTTCGTTCTAGTTATTTCCCATTTGTGGAACCAGGAATAGAAGTCGATATTTCCAAATCATGGGAAGTAATATTTGGTCTGATTTTTATATCCTTTACTTTCACACCTTGCTGACTTTTGCGACCTTCTCGCTCTTTCC
>NZ_PPEU01000144.1:0-1243 GCF_003056015.1 Candidatus Similichlamydia epinepheli
GACGTCTAGAGAGTTCGTTCCTATGGTGAAAGATTTAAAGAGAAAACTTTCTCCTAACGAAGAGATTATGATGTGTTGCACAGGTGGTATTCGTTGTGAATTTTTCTCGAGTATGCTCATTAAGGAAGGATTCACCAATGTGTATCAGCTAGAAGGAGGAATTATAGAGTACGGTAGAAAGGAAGGAAATAGCTTCTGGAAAGGAAAATTATTCGTATTCGACGATCGATTGTGCGTAGATATATCTAACGAACCCTCTGAAACAGTTGGAATCTGCCATCAATGTAACAGACCAACAGATACTTACTATAACTGTGCTAATATGGACTGTAATCATCTATTTTTGAGTTGTTCTAATTGCATTGATTTGCTCAAAGGATGTTGCAAATCTGAATGCCAAAACGGAATACGTGTAAGAAATTATCTGCCAAACGAATCTCATCGTCCTTTTAGGAAAAAAAGCCACTACGAATTAAATTCAATTGCCGGCGGCAGGACTTGAACCTGCACCCACTTGCATGGAGTAGATTTTGAGTCTACCGCGTCTGCCTTTCCGCCACGCCGGCACTAAGATTGAGTATTGAGTGTATGTTTCACCATTCATTTATGGCTAGATCCACGAATCGAGATTGTATTGTTCTATTCCATCCCATTCTAGATTGGGGGAGTATGTGACAGACCTTAGGTAGAGCCCTTTTGCTGGTGCTGTCAGAAATTGGAAAGTTCGTTTGCCAGTCGACAACATTTCTTCTATATCTTTTGACTGCATTTTTCCTTCATTTATTGCCAGTAGGGCCCCAACAAGATTTCTTACCATTTTGTAGAGGAAGCCATCTCCTTCGATCGCAATCCTACATCCTCCTGGAATCGATTTTAAATTTATCTTGAATAATGTTCGAACTGTATCTCTTTCTCTCTGTCTATTGTTATTATTGCTATTTCTGAATGCTATGAAGTCGTGAGTGCCCATAAGTTTCTCACAAGCATTCCAAATTAGATTCATACGAAGTGCAGGAACTCTTAAACGTCTACCGTGTGTCCAAGGGAGATGGTAAGAGGCTAAATGGAAATCGTACCAATAGGTCTTCTTCTTAGCAGAGTATTGTGCATGAAAATCAGAATTGGTTTCCCCATATCCCAAGACACGAACAGTAGGAGGCAGAATGCCGTTAATAGCGTAAAGAAAACGATACTGATCGATAGATCTCTCATGATCAAAATGAGCAACTTGCCCAATAGCGTG
>NZ_PPEU01000145.1:0-1231 GCF_003056015.1 Candidatus Similichlamydia epinepheli
TATTGTGCATCAAAATCAATAACCAAAACTTTTTTTCTAAAGAGAGAAGCCAAGCCAGCACCTAAATGTAACACGGTAGAGGTCTTAGCAGTACCGCCCTTGAAGCTAGTGATGGCCATGATTCTTTTTTTTTGCATGAATACCGCCCTATCTCATGCGATTGACCTTTTTTGTCTTAATCTCTTGATGGAGACGAGATATGAATTCATCTACAGAGTAAGTGGATGTCTTTTTATTCTCGTCACGAACAGAAAGAGACCCACAATCGATTTCTCGGTCACCAATAAGAACAAGATAACAAAACTTTCCCATCTCGGCCCTTCGAATTCTTTTAGGAAGGGTTTCATCCTCAAAAAATACTTCGCAAAAGAATGATTCTTGATCGAATCTCTCTTTCAATTCCAAACATCGGCTAACGTGTTTAGAACTAATAGGAAGAAGTGCTATTTGGTTAGGATTGATCCACAAAGGGAAACGACCACCAAAGTGCTCGATTAGAATGCCTAAAAACCTTTCAATTGAACCGTAAATAGCTCTATGTAAAACAACTGGAGTTTGACGGCTTCCATCTTTTGCCACATACTCAAGTCCAAAATTTTTACATTGAAATAGATCGAGTTGAATAGTTGCACATTGCCAAGTTCTACAGAGAGCGTCACGAATGTGTACATCAATTTTCGGCCCGTAAAAAGCACCATCTCCTGGATTAAGAACGAACGATTCCCCATCCAAAGCTTTTTCAAGAGCTAAAGTAGAAATCTCCCACTCATCATCTGTTCCAAGAACGTTTTCTCCTTCTGGCCTGGTAGAAAGTTCGAAATGATAAGAGAGTGAAAAAGGAGAATAAACTTCACGAATTAGATTCAATAACTGAGCTACCTCACTATGCACCATATCTAAAGTCAAAAAAATGTGCGCGTCATCTTGGTGAAAACCACGTGCACGCATTAATCCTGACAGTGCTCCAGAAGCCTCATAACGATGTACATGACCAATTTCAAATACACGAAATGGCAACTGCTTGTAACTACGTACCTGAGAAGCAAAGAACATGATCGCCCCAGGACAACTCATAGGCTTTATAGCGAAAGTTTTAGATTCTATTTGTGTTAAGTACATATTTTCTTTGTAATTTGCCCAATGTCCTGAACGTTTCCAAAGATTTTGATCTAGCAGAAGGGGGGTGCGAATATGTTTATAATCAAGTGCAGATTGACACGACTGAATATGC
>NZ_PPEU01000146.1:0-1224 GCF_003056015.1 Candidatus Similichlamydia epinepheli
TCCGGTTCGTCGTAAAACAGTGGAACGGACTTGGTGGGTTTGCTTGGAGCCTCTTTATAGCTTAGAGGGTTTGTCGGATCTTTTTTTGTTTGGTGGGGCCGACTCCATTCTTTTTCTACCGCGTCGCGTTCGCCTTTTTGCGTCAGTGGAATCATTCGTGCCTCTGCTTGCTTTTTATGCTAGCGAGTTGGAGAAGGTTCCTCTGTCTGTCGAATGGGAAAATCAGGTTGTGGATCGAGATAGCTTTTCTAAAGAAAGTAGGGGTTGTCAGTTGGTCTGTATACACGATGCGTTTGCTCGTTCTTGCTCTGTTTGTGATGGTCAAGAGTGTGGCGGCTCTGTTTGGAGGGAAGAGTCTTTAAGCGACTTTACTTTGAGAAATTATGTCTCTTTGTTAGTCGAAACCATGAGGAGAAAATCAATTTGAACACGGTTTCCTTGCGGTCTAATTCGGAAATACGTGCCCGACTTGTTCGTGTGATCGGTCCGGAGGGTCAAAATTTTGGGATGATGTCTTCGCGTGATGCTTTGCAAAAGGCTTTGGAGCTTGGGCTTGACCTAGTTGAGGTGGAACCTCAGAAGGATCCTCCAGTTTGTAAGATAATGGATCTAGGTAAGTTCCGTTATAACAAAAGTCGGAAAGAGCGAGAAGGTCGCAAAAGTCAGCAAGGTGTGAAAGTAAAGGATATAAAAATCAGACCAAATATTACTTCCCATGATTTGGAAATAAAGATTCGTCGAGCTCGAGAGTTTATAGAGAAGGGTCATAAGGTAAGGATTACTTGTGTGTTTCGTGCACGTGAGATGACGCATTCAGAGATTGGTATGGGTGTTATGCAATCGGCTTGTGATCAATTAGTTGATATTTCATCTGTTGATGTTCCTCTTGCGATGATAGGACGGTCTCTTTCTATTTCTCTTAGTCCTGATATGAAAAAAAAGAGAATACGTTCTGAAGATCAGACAGGCTCTTCTGTCTCAGAAGAGAATGAAGGTAGAAAGGATAAAGAGAGTTAGAGATAGGTTGGGGGCGCTTGTTTATGCCGAAAATGAAAACTCGAAAGGCTGTTGTTGGCAAGGTCAGAGTGACAGGAACTGGGAAGTTGAAGCATGCAAAGTGTGGTCGTAGAAAATTTATGAGCAGTAAATCTCCAAAGAGGAAGAGACAGCTTCGTCGTCCGGCTTTCCTTCCAGCTGGGTTGGAGCGTGTTTTCAAGCAACTCA
>NZ_PPEU01000147.1:0-1209 GCF_003056015.1 Candidatus Similichlamydia epinepheli
TGATTGGAACCTAAAAGATCTAGCTTGGGTGGCTTACCCTTCGTATTGATATATGGAGTTATTAAATGTGCTTGGTGAATAGGGATATAAAGAAGTGATTTTCCAGCGTATTCTAATGCTATGAATTCAGATTCATGTCCTGAAGCAAGGCATCTTTTTTCAATTCCCCTGTAAATTCCCAGGCCATTAGAAAAATGAACTACATAATCTCCAGGAGAATATGAACAAATAGGATTTTCTAACGATGAATATATAGGCCTAGCTTGAGTACATATTTGTACAGGTTTGTTAAGGAGATCATTAGCTGAAAGAATGGCTATTTTTTCTTTTATAGAAAGAACACTTGAAGACAGCTGACCACTATTAAACTTGATTTTATCTTTAGGTATTCCGTACTCAGAAATAACCTTTTTTGTTTCTTGCTTAGTATTGGAAACAAGTTGTAAATCGTACTCTTGCTCCAGCATTAGTTGGACTGCAGTAAGGGAGGCACTTTTTTCAGATACAGTTGATTCCCTTTCAAGAAGGCCATCTGGGAATTTTGAAAAAGGGCACGTTAGACAATATGTGTTTTTTTCAAAACTCATCCAATTCATTTTTCTTCTAAAGATTGTTGGGGAAAGATTCCCTGAAAGATGAGTGGATACACTGTTTAAATCAGCGTCTACGAAACCAATTGATTTATGCTTGTGTTCTTTTATAAATTCTTTTATTCGAACAAAAAAGGAGCCTGATACCATTTCTTCCATATCCAGAAAACGATCTTCCAACTTTTCCATTCCATCAAAAAAGATTAATGGATCATCCAAGTGATCTAAGAGTGGAACGAGACAATTTAATGACTGCTCTTGAGCTGGCAATAGGTTAACTTCTTTTTTTTCTTCTAGAGAACGCTGACTTCTTGGATCAAAAGTTCGAATAGATTCTATTTCATCACCAACACATTCTAAACGAAAAGGGGCCGACTCATGTGGAGGGAAAACATCCAAAACTGCGCCACGACGTGCAAAACTCCCTCGAGAAATTACTAAAGATGATTCAGAAAAACCAAGACTTTTTAATATTTCGTAAAGGCTCTGTAATGGACAAATTTCGTTTGTGTGAATTGTAAATAGATTTCGTTCAAGTGCTTCGGAAGAAAATGTTTTTTGAACGAAGGCTTCTGGAGTTGAAAGTACAATCTGAGGTTTTTTTTCTTTAAGAGCAATT
>NZ_PPEU01000148.1:0-1192 GCF_003056015.1 Candidatus Similichlamydia epinepheli
AGTGGGCGATCATGGTCCTTGTGGGCCATGTTCAGAGCTTTATTACGATCGTGGTGACAAATTTAAAAAAGGAGAAAGCGAGAAAGAGGAGAGATTCGTTGAATTCTGGAATATTGTATTCATGCAAAATGAAAAAAACATATCTGGAGCAATTTCTCCTTTAGCTACCCCTTGCATTGATACAGGACTTGGATTGGAAAGGATGTGCGCTCTTCTTCAAGATGTACCTTCTGTATTTGAAACTGATTTATTCTCAGACATAATCCAAAAAATTGTGAATATGTCTGGCAAAATCTATGATCCGAACCAAAATCAGACAAGTGCTCCTTTTCGAGTTATCGCTGATCATCTTCGATCTGTTTCCTTTGCAATTGCTGACGGAATCAACCCAGGTAATACTCAAAGGGGATACATTATTAGAAAACTCATCCGTAGAGCCTTACGTTACGGAAAGAAACTAGGACTTCAAGAACCATTTTGGAGGGAGATCTTCCCGGTGCTAGAAGAGAAAATGGGAGGGCACTACCCTGAATTGACCAAGAATCGTTCTAGAATTCTCGAAATTCTCGACAGAGAATCCCATTACTTTTTAGAAACAATCCGCAAGGGAACATCCTTGATGGAAGAACTTCTGCCTGAGCTACTCAACACAGGGAAAGCGATTCCCTGTCACATCGCCTTCAAACTTAAGGATACCTATGGTATGCCTTTAGAAGAAATACTCTTCTTTGCTGAAGAAAATGATCTGACCGTTGACCTAGAAGGTTTTCAAGAAGAAGAAAACAAAGCAAAAGAGCGATCACGAGAGGGAAGAATAGGAAGAAGCATGGGGATTGTCCCATCTTCTTCGTTCGAAAAAACCCCGTTTTTAGGGTATGGAGTCCTTGAAACCGATTGCGTTGTTTTAGATATTAGATCAGAAAGTGGCACCTCCATAAAAGAGCTGATTACTGGTGAGAGTGGTTCCCTTCTTCTTAACCATACAACATTCTACGCTAGACAAGGAGGTCAAGTAGGAGATAGTGGTATACTAGAGAACGAAATTGGTCGATTTTTGATTGAAGAAACTCGTTACGATGAAACAGGCAATACTCTCCACATAGGACGAGTTTTAGAAGGTCTTATAAGCAAAGGGAACAAGCATCACTAATAAAGAAGTTGATACAGCTTTTCAAAGTTAAGGAAGAGTTTA
>NZ_PPEU01000149.1:0-1185 GCF_003056015.1 Candidatus Similichlamydia epinepheli
TTAACTCGGTCTTCTAGACTGTGAAATGATATGACGGCGGCTGTTCCGTTTTCGTTTAATAATTGCGGAAGAAGTTCCAAAATTTTTTCTAATTGTTTTAGTTCCTGGTTTACTTCCGATTTTGCATCATTCGCAGAAACGGCTGTGAAAGACGCAAAAACGTTCGATTTTTTGCTTATGGATCTTGGTGTAAGCTCCTTCCAGCTAGACGACCCTGATCGGGGGTTTTCGTTTCGTTTTGGGGACGCCCTTCTTGACATGCGTATGAACCCAGAAGATTCCAGAGACGCTTTTTACATCTTGCACTCCTACTCAGAAAAAGAATTAAGTGATCTCTTTTTCAAAGGGGAGCTTCCAAGGTCCAGGCAAATTGCCAAACTGATATGTTCATATCGGAATCGGAAATCTATTAAAACGGTTGAAGATCTTCTCCAACTTGTGTCGCCAGTTCTAAAAAAAAATCGAAGCTTTCATCCAGCTACACTCCTATTTCAGGCTCTGCGCATGGAGGTAAACCAAGAATTAAAACAATTAGAAAAAATTTTGGAACTTCTTCCTCAACTATTAAAAGAAAACGGAACGGCAGCCGTCATATCATTTCACAGTCTAGAAGACCGAGTTGTTAAGAATTCCTTTCGTAATTTGAAGCAGAAGCAACTAGCAACCATACTAACTAAGAAGCCACTCACGGCTTCGCAGCAAGAAAAGAAGCACAACCCAAGAAGCAGGTCTGCAAAGATGCGCGTGATCAAATGTACTACTAATGCCATTCAGGATTGATATTTATTTTTTTGGTAATGAAAAGCATTACCTAAAACTGAGAATCTGGAATCGCGAAAAACGGAAAGAGTGGGATTCGAACCCACGGTACCCTAACGGATACGCATCCTTAGCAGGGATGTGCTTTCGACCACTCAGCCATCTTTCCAAAGCCGCTTGAGTGTGCCAGGAAAACCATTTTTCGTGTACCTTCGCCTATCCTTTACATAAGACAATTCAAAATGGATACTCCATCGAACTTTCCAAAAAAAGCTCTTCATTCACGAGATGCTGAAAAAGTCATCCTCGGCTGTTCGCTCTCAAATAGCAATATTCTTCAATCAGTCGCTTCAGAACTGGAGGAAATAGACCTCTTCTTCCCTGAACATCAATGTATTTTCCGAGTTTTAAAGCAGTTCTACATAA
>NZ_PPEU01000150.1:0-1156 GCF_003056015.1 Candidatus Similichlamydia epinepheli
ACTGCTAGAGACTATCTCTAGACAAGAGACAGATGCAATAGCAGCAAGCGCCTCTCCACGAAATCCGAAACTTTTAATAGAATCAAGATCTTCCACACGATTTAACTTTGAAGTAGCGTGACGTTGAATACACAAAACTGCCTCTTCTTGTGAAAGACCAACTCCATCATCTACGACACGAATAACGTCAAAGCCTCCTCCACACACTTCTAAATGAATAGATTGTGCACCCGCATCTAGACTGTTTTCAACCAATTCCTTAACAACACAAGCAGGTGATTCCACAACTTCTCCTGCTGCAATGCACATAGCAACTTCTTCACTAAGGACCTTGATTTTCACTAGATTAAACCTCTCAAGAGAGGCTTCAACCGGCATGAAGAAGCATCTATCTTTCAAAGAAAAATAACAAACATTTCCGTTACATGTTTTACTCATGTATTCTTCTATATGAAACGGTTTTGTCTTGGTGGAGAAACAATGCATTACCCATTTGAACTTAATAAAAAAGAAAAAGAAAGCGATCTTTATCGAACTGCTGTTCAAATTATTAAGAGATTAAAACAAGATGGACATATCACTTATATAGCTGGCGGATGTGTCAGAGATTGGCTTCTAGGAAGAAGCCCTGATGATATTGATCTAGCTACTTCTGCTTCTTCTGAAGTTGTATGCTCTCTATTCGAAAAAACGATTCAAACAGGAATACAATTTGAATCTGTAAGGGTTATACAAAAAGGATATTCGATTGAAGTATCTTCTTTTCGTAGTGATGGAATTTATATAGATGGCCGAAGACCAATATCTGTACAGAAAGCCTCAGCAAAAGAAGACTCCGAGAGAAGAGATTTCACTATAAATGGTCTTTTCTATTGTCCTTTTAGTAATACTATTTTCGACTATGTAAATGGCTTAGAAGACATAAAGAAAAAAGTTCTCAGAACAATTGGAGATCCTTTAAAAAGATTTGAAGAAGATAAGTTACGACTGATACGTGCTATTAGACTATCTTCTAAACTGCAATTCCAAATTTCGAATAGTACTTATCAAGCTATAGAAAAACTATCCCACACTATAACATCAGTTTCTAGAGAACGTATTCACGATGAACTTACAAAAATTTGTTCACAACCAAGAGCAGAAGAAGCTTTTTTGT
>NZ_PPEU01000151.1:0-1144 GCF_003056015.1 Candidatus Similichlamydia epinepheli
TAATGGGTTACTCCTCAAACCTCTTTTCAAACTCTTCAAGATTTGTTTCACGGAAATAATTCTCCAATATCTTTGATTGCGTTAAATGATAAAAACCATTCGATTCCTATTGGATGTATAGAAAGAGACAGAGTTCGATTTGTTGGATCAGGAACAGTGACACTAAGAGATTTTTCGAATAGGTTCGAAGCAGACGTCGCCAATCACCTAGATATCATAAGCGTTGTGGACCATCACAAAACATCTCTTGAAACATCAACCCCAACTCTCTTTTGCACAGCTGATGTACAAGCTTGTAGCGTTCTATTACAAGAATTAGAAGAATCATTCATTCGCAACCAAGATCAGGAAGAAGACGAAACATACATTCACCATGATCGTACGTCTCTGTACTCATTTTCTCTATTAGCATCCATTTTTGACGATACTGATCTTCTTGCAAAAGCCAAAAGAAGAGATTGTTTAGCTGTGCGTAGATTAATTGAACAATTCACAGGTTCCGATCTAATTTGGGTAAAGGGAAGGCCTCTATCAGAAATTAAACAACAAATCCTCTCACATCCCTCTGCTTTTTCAATCTATTCGAAATTCTTTGATCTACGTAAAAAAAACATAGAAAAAGCTATCAAGGATGCTGGCCACTATCGATCTTTCGAACTATTTTCAGATACAAAAATACAAGGAGCAGGAATCCTTGTAGGTCAGAGTAAGCTTTTCCTTGCTAACTGGGAAGAACTTGTGAAGCTGCGTGCCCAAGTCATTAAGCAATGGATTTTGTTTTGTGAGAAAAAATACCCTGAAGCTTTCTTTTCTTGTCATTTGATGGGCACGATGTTGAGTTCAGAGCAAATCTTGAAAGGTAAAGGACACCAAGAAAATCATAAAGATCAACTTTGGCTAACTGGAAAATCACAGAAAAAAATCGAACTTTTCCTGAAAAATCTTCTAGAAGAGGAACTCCATCCAAAAGAGATAGAGATCGAGCTCATAAATGGATGTCTTCTGTCAGAAAAATTTCCACTTCTGTCATTTTGTCAGAAAATAACCCAAAGTTCTGTCAGAGAAATTGATCAATGTCTACTCACGATACACTTTCCAGCAGGAAAACTAAACTCAAGAAAGTCATCCTTGACTCCACACATGC
>NZ_PPEU01000152.1:0-1143 GCF_003056015.1 Candidatus Similichlamydia epinepheli
CAGGAGACAGGAATGAAGAGCGAGGAGCCCAAAAAAAAGAAGACCAAAAAACGTGAAGAATTACCTACTCCAGCACCGCGCTTTCCTCATGCTCAGAATCCGCTGATTCTTCGATTTAATCGTCTTATGGATGCTTTTGCCAAATCAGACGATGAGAGAGACTACTTTTTGGACCGTGTAGAGGGTTTTATAATTTACATGGATCTAGACAAAGAACAAGAAGAAATAGACTCTCTTCTTCTTGAGCTGAATGAATCTAAGGAACGCTATTACTTGATCCCGAAATTAACCTTCTATGAGCAAAAGAAGCTTATGGAAGGTTTCATTCATGAGAAAGTGTACGATATTGATACAAGAGAGAAACTGTTAGACATCATAAGTTCAAAAGATCCTAGAGAAAACTTCCTTGAATTTTTGCTCGACCATCATGCTGAGCACGAAAAATGGCAACAATATTACCAAGACAAGTTCCGAATTCGTATTACAGAGTGGCTTCGAGAAAACGATTTTGATTTTGTATTTGAGGAAGACCTTGAACTTTCAAATACGATTATTGAAAAAATTAAACGTCACCTATTCAATGCCAAAGTTCCCAAAGACTTATCTGAGATAAGACAATCTCTACGAACAAAAGCTCAAGTCTACTATTCTAGTGAAGCGTTGAATCCTCGTCCTAAAAGGGGACGTCCTCCTAAGCAAATAGTTAAAATTGAAGTTGAAAAGCCAGCTAGTTCTGATATTTACTCTACGCTACCTCCATCTATTTGTTCTTTTCTTTACGTTCCGGACTTTAATACAGCCTCTGAAGTTACCTTTTCTTCTAAGTTCAACTCTCAAGATGAACTGATAACTAATTTTAAGAGCTCTCAAAAAGCACAATCTTCTTTAGCTCAATTAGAAGATCTTTCTAAAAAATTAGCTACACTTCGCTTAAGTGGGCAGCAAGATGAAATTATTCTCAATTCTCCTCGTGCATCTAAACTAAGTGAATAATGGCCAAAGAGATGGTTTTGAGCAGTTTTTTTTAGAAGCAATTATAATCTCTCCCTGAAATGATGTCCCTTTAAGAGCTTCTCGAGAAATTTTAAGAGCCAAGTCTGAGTTGTTACACTTTTCAGATAAGTGCCCCAAATAGATACGTTT
>NZ_PPEU01000153.1:0-1091 GCF_003056015.1 Candidatus Similichlamydia epinepheli
CACGTCTCTAAAAATAAAGAAGGAATGATACTTCTTTCTGGTGATACGGTCTTTCCAGGTTATATAGGAGTCGAATCTGAGGACGAAGGGTTCTATTTTGATGGACAGAGAAGGTGGTTTGATACAGGTGACCGAGGATTTCTTGATTCGGAGAATTCACTTTTCGTTACTTGCCCTCGTGGTCGTTCCATTCGTGTAGGGAATCAATCTGTTTCTCTGTTTGATTTGGAGAGAATATTGACTCAACTAGCACTACGAAAACAGTGGTTGAGCAACAAGCGTCACTTCATGCCAGGACCTTTGTTAGCTCTTTGTCCTATAAAAAAGGGAAAGAGACCATCTAAAAACTTATTACTAGTAACTACTTTCGATCTCAATCTAGAAATAGCAAATGAAGAGATAGAGCAAGTGTATCCTTTTCTGGTGCAGGTTATTTCTGAAACTCGCAAACTGAATGCTATCCCTTTAACGGGAATTGGAAAAGTTGCATATCATCTCTTAGAAAAAATATGTTGAAAGATCGACCCTTTCTTTTAATGGACACTCAGTCTAAGTCTTTGAGACCTTTATCTGCGTCAAAGGATGGAATTTTCAGACTTTACACTTGTGGACCTACTGTATATGACTTTGCTCATTTGGGGAACTTTCGTACTTTCCTTGCAGAAGATATTCTTAGACGTGTTTTGATCTGGTCTGGATTTAATGTGGTTCAAGTAATGAATTTCACAGACGTCGAAGATAAGATAATTAAGAAAGTATCTGTTAATGGTCAAACCATCTCGGAATTTACTCGCCCTTTTAAAGATGCTTTTTTAGAGGATGCTGAAGTATTGCGTATCCAACGTGTGGAACATTATCCAAATGCAACTGACTACATCGATGAAATGATTGAGATGATTCGTTGTTTAGAATCGAAAGGGTTTGCATATAAAAGTTCAGATGGAAGTGTTTATTTTTCTATAGAACGTTTTCCTGAGTATGGAAACCTTGCTAGGATAAAAAAAGAAAATCTTGAACCTGGTGCTTCACAACGAATTGAGCAAGATGAATACGAAAAAGATTCAATTGCCGACTTCGTTCTGTGGAAAGCG
>NZ_PPEU01000154.1:0-1082 GCF_003056015.1 Candidatus Similichlamydia epinepheli
TTAGAAGGTGAAGCGAACTATCGAAGAAGGTTGTTCGACTTATGGACTATCCGATCAAATTCTTGAAGTGATCCTTCCGGTTGAGCAGGTCTCTGAAGTTCGTCGTGGAAAGCAGAAGGTTTCTGAGAAGAGAATTTGGCCTGGTTATCTGTTGGTGAGAATGGAAATGAATCAGGAGACTTGGTCGTACATAAAAAGTGTTGAAGGAGTCATAGAGTTTTTGGGCGGGGAGCAACCTGTTCCTCTTGCTGATGAGGAAGTCGAGACGATTCAGCAAGACTTAAGAAAGAAGAAGGAAAAAGTTAGCCAGAAACACAGCGTCTCAGTCGGAGATCAAGTTAAAATTGTAGAAGGAGTGTTCGTTAATTTTATCGGAACAGTGACAGAAGTTTGCGGAGAAAAAGGACGATTGAGCGTTGCTCTTGCTATTTTTGGCCGTACTACTACTGTGGACGATCTAGAATTTTGGCAAGTTGAAGAGGTTACAGGAGAGCACGATTCTGGTACTATTTCTTGATCCGTTTCGATCATCTCTTCGTTATTTAAAGGGTTATTTTTTGGTTTATGTCTCAAAAGAATCATTCCAAAGTCATTCGGTTGCAGATTGTCGCGGGAAAAGCGCTTCCTAGTCCTCCAGTTGGTCCTGCTCTTGGGGCCGTTGGTGTCAACATTATGGCTTTTTGCAAGGAGTTCAATGAAAAGACGCGCAGCATGGGGGATGCCCTTGTTACTGCAGTCATTTATGTTGATTTAAAAAAGAAGGACTTTCGTTTTGAAGTCAGAAAACCTCCAGTTTCTTATCTGATAAAGAAAATTCTTGGATTGGAAAAAGGTGCAAAGTCTCCCAATAGAGAAAAAGGTGCAACGATTACCGTCAAACAGTTGGAACAGATTGCAGGCGAGAAGATGGAGGACCTCTTTGCGAACTCTTTAGAAGCGGCGGTGAGAATTATTGCTGGATCTGCTCGTTCGATGGGCATTGAGACATAAACCAAAAAATAACCCTTTAAATAACGAAGAGATGATCGAAACGGATCAAGAAATAGTACCAGAATCGTGCTCTCCTGTAACCTCTTCAACTT
>NZ_PPEU01000155.1:0-1068 GCF_003056015.1 Candidatus Similichlamydia epinepheli
GCCATGCTAATGGCAATCTCTTTTAGTGCATCTGCATAAGCAGACATGTCGGTCAAGAGGACCAAAACATCTTTTCCTTGGAAAGCAAAATGCTCAGCCGTTAACAAGGAAAGCTCAGGGACTAGAAGGCACTCTGCAACTGGATCCACCGGTGTGTGCACGAAAAGAACACTCTTGTGAAGGGCAGACGAGTGTGAAAGATCTTCTACAAACTGTTGAAATTCATCAAAAACTAAACCCATGCCACCCAAAACAACAACATCAGCGTTAGTCTGTTTAGCAATTCTCATCAGAAGCTCGTTATGGGGCTCTCCAGCCGTAGAAAAAATTGGTATCTTTTGAGAACGAACCAAACAGTTGTAAACATCGATCATTGGGATATTGGTCCTAACCATTTTTCTTGGGCTCTCACGAGCTACAGGATTGAAAGAAGGTCTATCAACCGGAAGAAGAGAACCAACAACGTCAGGACCTCCATCAAGAGATTTACCAGAGCCACCAAACCTACGACCTAAAATAGCGTCGGAACAAGAAAGTCGATAACCGTGCCCTAGAAAACAAACTTCATCATTTGTCGAAAGGCCTCTCACAGGGCCATAAACTTGAAGTACGGCATAACTTCGCATGACCTTTATCACAACACCATACGAGACACGTCCATCTTGAAAAACAATTCTAGCTAACTCTCCCATACGAACAAGAGGGGCTTCAACTGTAATCAAATACCCTCTCATTTCTAAAATCCTACTCGACAAGCGCTTCATAGTTCACCTACATCTTCAATTTGTCGCAGTTAATCTTCTCTCTTTCAAACGGTCTCTAATCTTATTTCGACATTCACAAGCTTCTTTACTCCCCTCTTTAAGGAAGTTAAGCATGCGCATTTCAGCTTGTAATGATAGAAAAAAACCACGTGCATCCGAATGCGATTCAATCCATGAAAAATCAAAATCTAAAACTTCATTCATAAAAGAAAAAAGAGTCTTTTGCTTTGAAAGAGAGCAATACATATCTTCAGCATCGAAAGAATTTTGCTGCAAATATGCAAAGTCATACATTTCTGACTTC
>NZ_PPEU01000156.1:0-1067 GCF_003056015.1 Candidatus Similichlamydia epinepheli
AAGCTTAAGTGCGGCCTACAACGCACCGATTGAAGACACCACCTTTGGTGTATTTAGAATGTAATTTTCAGCGTGTAAAATCGGAAGTCTTGGTTATTTGTTCTATCTTAATTGAGCAAGCATCAAAAATACTCCCACATTACCCAACAAAAAAAAGGAAAAACACGATGAAATTACCGATTTATGATAGCTTACTGTTAGACATTGACCAGCACGTAGCGACCATTACCCTCAACCGCCCAGACAAACGCAATGCCTTTAATGACGATGTCATCCAAGAACTGACCGATGTGTTTCAATTTTGCGCTGAGCAAGACGAAGTGCGTGCGGTGGTATTGACTGCCAATGGCAAAGCCTTTTGTGCCGGTGCAGACTTGAACTGGATGCGCGCGATGGCGGATTATAGCCACGATGAAAACTTGGCAGACGCTGGCAAGCTTGCGCAAATGCTAACCACCATCTACCACTGCCCAAAACCCACCGTCGCTGCCATTCAAGGCGATGTGTATGCCGGTGGTATGGGTCTAGTCGCGGCTTGTGATATCGCCATTAGCGTCAAAAACGCCAATTTTTGCTTAAGCGAAGTCAAACTTGGCTTGATTCCTGCGACCATTAGCCCGTATGTGATTCGTGCGATGGGTGCAAGAGCCGCGCATCGGTACTTCTTAACCGCTGAAGTATTTGATGCCAAAGAAGCCAAAAAAATCGGTTTTATCCATGAGCGGGTGGATGAAGAAGAGTTTACACAAAGCCTTGATAATTTGGTCAAACACTTGGTTAATGCTAGCCCAAACGCTGTTAAAGTGTGTAAAAAACTGGTGCAAGATGTGGCATTTGCGGAGATTGACGAGCAGTTAATCAAAAATACCGTTGCAGGCATTGCTGATATCCGCGCATCTGATGAAGGTAAAGAAGGCGTACAGTCATTTTTGCAAAAACGTAAACCAAGCTGGCTTGAATGACGCAGGTAAAATAACTGAGGTAAAAAGCTGGATTTTATAAGCCAAATTTTATAAGTATGCCAAGTTAGATTCGCGGTGATGCGGTCTTGAAAAAATAAAAAGGGA
>NZ_PPEU01000157.1:0-1066 GCF_003056015.1 Candidatus Similichlamydia epinepheli
CGAATGGTTTTGGCTTCTTCTAAAAATGGAGATGTATCTTGATAACGTCCTGAAAAGTGTGTCAGAATTAATTGTCCTACATGTGCATGCTTAGCGATAGAAGCTGCTTCTTTTGCTGTCATATGTAAGTTTTGCATAGCAAGATGCTTCTCAGATTCAAGATAAGTGCTTTCGCATAGAAACAACTTAGCATTTTGGGCAGTTAGAATTGCTTGATCACAAGCAAGTGTATCCGTTACGTATGCGAAGATATCTCCTTCCTGCATAAAACTGACCTGGTCAATGCCTATTCTTCCAGATGGTGTATCTATCCATTCGTTTTCGATTAAATTTCGAATAGCAGACCCTTTAATCCCATATTTTTCCAAGGATGGCGCATGAAATTTGCGCTTAGTTTTTTCTTTTATCCTCCAACCAAATGTTTCAATTGCATGAATGAGAGGGAATGACTCAAATGTAAAACATTCTGTTTCATCAACCAGGCCAGGTTTCTCAACAGGGTGAGCAATGACTTTGATGCGTTCGTGGTATGACGTGCCAAAACGTAAACGATTAAAGTAACGGTATCCTGAAGCTGGAAAGTAACAATGTACAGAATGCTTCACATGATCAAGGTTAAGACGCATCAACATAGATCCAAGCCCTAAACAATGATCTCCATGAAAATGACTGATAAATATCCTAGTCACACTTGTTGGGGATATATTAGAAAAGATGAACTGTCTTTGTGTTCCTTCACCTGGATCGAACAAAAATCCTTCCTCATTCCATCTAAGTAAATATCCAGGATGATTTCGAAATCGAGTTGGCTGTTGGCTCGAAGAACCAAGAATAATTAGGTCTCGCACGCTCATGAAAGTGAAGTGTCTCTTGGTTAGATAGTGTTTTTAATAAAGGACTTTACCTCGATAATTTCTTTTACCATTGTGAACATCGTCCAAAGATCGTTTAGTGGTTTTTTGGGAAGCTTTCTGTTCTTCCATGAAAGCAATTTCAAATACTTCGTAGTAAAAAGATACGAAGTACAGGTTTAGACCTTTCTTAAGAAGATCTGGTAATTCTTCCT
>NZ_PPEU01000158.1:0-1066 GCF_003056015.1 Candidatus Similichlamydia epinepheli
CATTCATAATAAGGACCTAAAAAGAAATAGTTGAGTCTGAATCAATTGGAATGTACACCTCTCGGTTTTCCGTAAAGGTATACAGGTTAGTTTGCTCACCAGTCGTCAAGAATAGGGATCCTTCACTCGATAAGTAAAAACTTGCTCTTTGATTAATCCCAAGAACACCTTCTTTATAAAGAACAGGACCCATACAAAATCCGATTTTATTGCTCACTTTACGAGTCTCGTGATTATATCGATCATCAAGCAAGGGACCTGTACCCATTAAAGAATCTTTCCCCAAAGAAAAACCCAATGGAGAATCCATAACAAGTTCTTGATCTGCTAATGCTAAAAAGTCAGACACCATCCGATCGACTTCCCAGCCCAAACAAGAGTAACGATCTTGTTTTCTTTGTTGAATGAATTCAACAGCCACTTTCTGCGCTTTTCTTCCTAAAAGAAAGAGATCTGCAAGAAGTGTAGGAGGAGAATCACCTAAAAAGAAGGAACGTGTAAGAACTGCATAAGGGGCCCCCTCTTTTCGATGACGACAAGCAAGCTCACAAGAAAGATAATCTCCCCAACCAATTGGGCAGGAAAAAAGAGTCGAAGGAAGAGCCGATTGCTCATTGACCAGTACACGAGGCAGAACGTCTGTGACGCATTCATGGAGCTCGAACGCATGTAGCAAGTCTTCTTGAAGTGAGAAATTTGTGAGAGTTGTCCCTTTGGCAAGAGAGCTCCGAATCATTTGAGGAAGAGCAGCAGAAAGACGTTGTAATACAGAAGAAGCCAAAAGATGATAGCGCAAATCTTCTTGATTCCATGCTTCAAGTAAATCTGACACCAAATCTTCACTTGAAACGACTTCCAAACCAAATCCTCGAATCAACGTGTAAACGCCTGCATCCAGGATCGACAATTGAGGAACAAATGATTTAAAAGAAAATTCCGCAGCAATCTTTACGACCGACCCAAGAATGTTTTCTAAGAGCTGATGTCTCTCTCTCCATGAAGTATAAGGTCTCTTTTCAATAGGCAATACGCAAGAATGTTTCTCTCTCTGATCGATTAAAAAGAC
>NZ_PPEU01000159.1:0-1061 GCF_003056015.1 Candidatus Similichlamydia epinepheli
GGATTGTGCTTTGGTATGGAAATGTTTCGACAGATTCTTTTCTTAATTGGTTTGCGCAGCGACGAAGCCAGAATTTTAAGTCTGTGTATGTAGGATAGGATTGCTGCAATGTTCCAATAACGCGACCCTCTTTTAAAATTCTCTGAACAGAATAATTGTCATTTAAGTGGTGTGTGAGAGAATCGAATACGGTGATAGGAATTTGCTCCCAATTAACTAGCCCCTCCCTTGATAGCTGAAATGTCAATATAAGCATTTCCGGAACTTGTCGCATTGATTTCCACTCTACATTCATATCGTAAATCCATCCCTTTCTGCGCAGAAGCTGGTAAAGTGAATCATTGGATTTTCTACCTAAGAAAAGGACTGCCTCATACATTTCTTGCATGGAGAGGAATTTGCAGAATGGTTGGCGGATTCAGATATTTATAGGAAATTCCCACACAAGAGATAAACTTTTCGTCTCTTCATTAGAGATGAAGAAGAAGGCTTTAGACTCTTCAATGCTAACAGGAACCGTTTCTTTCCTTGAAAAGTTGGAAGCGACAGGAAGATACGAAAATGAATCTGCAACCAAGTCGACTAGTTTATCAAGTTTTTGTGGTGAGAATAAAATTAAAGTAGCATCCTGCGGTGCATATTGCCAACGCATCCAATTCCTGATAGAAAGGCACTCCTGGGACTGAATCGCTCCATTTGTAATGAATTGCAAAGGATGATCTTCCCTTAACAATTGCAGTAAAGCCTTCTGATTTCTATAAATATCTGAATCCGCCAACCATTCTGCAAATTCCTCTCCAACCGAATAAGGGCAGTTCTTCAAGATTTCTATTTCTGGCAGTCCCATTTTAATATCTAGGAAAAAGTTCGCGAATTGTTTCCCTAGAATTGGAAGAAACTGAGGTACATATTGTGTTGGACAAGTTAATAAGTAGCAGGTTGAGTCTGGAAATACTTCTACGTCAAATGAACCATTCCTTTCTTTCAAAAATTTGTGAAAGGACTCTCCCTGAAGAAGGGGGGATGGTTTGTTACGCATCAGTACTGATATTGCTTTTGCA
>NZ_PPEU01000160.1:0-1045 GCF_003056015.1 Candidatus Similichlamydia epinepheli
CAAGAGATCCCATCTGAACAACTTCAGAAACTGTAATTGGGAAGCTCCAATCAACTGAGGTCCTTTGTGGAATATAGGCGATCCTACTTCTTTGCTCATCAAACGACCTCCCCCAAAAAGAAAATGATCCTGATTGAGGTTTTAGGATGTCAACAGCGCATTTCAAAAAAGAACTCTTGCCAGCACCATTAGGACCAATAATACCAACTAAACTGCCTCCAGATTGAACAGAAAAGCTAATTTTACGTAGCACAGGAACTTCATCATATGAGTAAGAAAGCTGAGAAACAGAGAATGGAACATCTTGACCCACTAATAACCCTCCATTATCTCGTCACGAAAAATCCTAGCATTTTCCACAACTACATCTAGATAACCTGCAAGAGGATCTTGCATCACTGAAAAATCAGGAAAAGAGTCGCTATGCATAAAACGATCTGCAAGTCGGGCTTTATATCCTTGTTGAGAAGCCATAGAAATCAAACGAGACAGTGCAAGTGAAGGAACGTTCACCTCTCGGAATAAAACAGTGATATTGTGTTCTAACATGAACTCAAACACTTCCTTAAGAGTTGAGAAACTTACCTGCGACTCTGGAGCAAGACCTTCAGGAGAGGTGTACCTTTTCCTCCACGAACCATCTTGGCTCTCTTGTTCAGTTCCAAAATAAGAACGAACAAAGTAACAAAAGGCCGAATGTGATGACACAAGATAACGTTTTTCGATTGGAACTTCATCAAGTAAAGCACGAATCATTCTGTCAGACGAGAGAAACCGTTGCTTGACATCTCCCGCTCTTTGAAAAATCAAATCTCTTTTATCTTCAGGGAAGATCTCAGACAGACGTTCAGCCAAGGGATGTATAACCTTTGCCATTAGACTGAGATCGAGCCAAACATGCGGATCTGGCACTTCATTTACATTGATTACGAACTCCTTGTTTTCCCCTAAGAGACAAGCTCCAACTGAAAAAGACTTCGAAGATTCATGTAATGAATGGAAAAGAGATGATCCATGTTCTAGTCCTAAACCATTGTAAACAATT
>NZ_PPEU01000161.1:0-1043 GCF_003056015.1 Candidatus Similichlamydia epinepheli
AACTTGATGACCGATAATTGGGCCACGATTAAGAAGAGAAACGATATGAGGTGCTATTTCCTTGAATAGAGGTTTGTTTTGGAGATTCGTGATGCGTCCAATTGACCAAGTCACGTTTGTATGTATCGACTGTGAGACAACCGGTCTTGACTTGACCAGGGATCGTATCATTGAAATTGGAATCGCCATCTTTCAAGGTGAAACCGTCATCGATGAATATACAACTTTACTCAATCCACTTATTCCAATTCCAGATTCATCAAGTAAAATCCATTCCATCAAAGATGAAATGTTGCAAAACAAACCTCTATTCAAGGAAATAGCACCTCATATCGTTTCTCTTCTTAATCGTGGCCCAATTATCGGTCATCAAGTCTCTTTTGATCTTTCAATTATTCAAAAAGAAATGAAGATTATAGGCATGGATTGGACAATACAGCACCCTTCCATAGACACATTGAGACTTGCTCGTGCGTACGGGAAATGTCCATTTCTCTCATTAGAAGGTCTATGCAGCCATTTCTATATTCCGATTGAAAAGCATCATCGTGCAATGAATGATGTACGAAGCACAATCACACTTTTCAGAAAGTTAACTGCAAGTTTTCCTTGTCTACAAACGATTCAAAACCTGCTAGAAAAACCTATTGAGATGGAAACGATGCCACTCGGAGAATATCGTGGTCTTTCTATAAAGCAAATTCCTCTATCTTATTTGAAATGGGCAATTAAAAAAAAATTTGATTTGGATTTACATTACTCTCTATCAAAAGAATTACAACGTCGACGCAACAACATCGATGAATAGAAACTATCTTGGCTTAATTATGTCTGATTTTTACTCTCCTGAAGTGGAACTTTATATATTTGACCTAGACGGAACCTTGGTAAACACAGAAAAAGAAGTGTTAGGTTATTGGAAGCGTGCTCTCTGCAAAATAGGATTTGACCATGAAATTTTTCCGTATTTCAAGCTAGTGGGAAGTTCATCTTCCAATTGGGACCAAGAGCTTAAATACATTTACGGAGATAGTTTCCCTATT
>NZ_PPEU01000162.1:0-1024 GCF_003056015.1 Candidatus Similichlamydia epinepheli
GATTGGTGAAGTGGGTGTTCAGGAGAATATACTTCTTCTCTAGTCCATTGGATACGAAATTGATCGTTTTGCACTCTTTCCGCATGTTCTATGGCTATTTCTTGTTTAGCAAGCTTAAGCTCTTCTGATCGTATGCTTGGATTAAGTAGTGCTGTTGAAAAAAGGTCAACACTCTCTTCGAAAAGAGCGAGAGGAGTAGACAGATAGTAGATGGTGTTGTCTTCCTGAACGGAAGATTCAAGGTATATTTTTTTTTGTTTTAGAAGATCTGTTAATGGTTTCTGTCCTACGTTTGCATTGAGGAAAAGTGTATGAGTGAGGACGTGAGCCAGCCCAAACACTTCACTTTTAGGACTTGCATATCCTGACGCAACAGCTAAGACCAAGTCACATTGGTCTGCTAATGGGTCAGAAATTAACACAAGCGAGGTGCCATTTTTTAATTGAATGCGTGACTCTTGCCTATTCTTTAGTTCATTTGAGGACGAATATTCCCTTTTGAAAGGGATTTCATTATGTAGGGAAGCGCCAAAGCAAGAGCCATGCGAAGGCGTAATACCTCCCCTCAGAAGGAACATGGGGCAGAAACAGCAGAACACATGAACGAATCGCATAGTTTCTCCAGGAAATAAGTTCATCAAAAGAGCCCCTCGAAATATCCTTTTTTTGTCGGAATTTCTGCAGTTGATTTGGATGAATTTCTTCTTATTCAAGCCATTGATTTTGCGAGTTGTATCACAGTAGTATAAGATGGACAAGCCCTGGAAGGGTTCTGCGCATTTGTTGAACGATGGTAAGAACTTCAGTTCTTATTTTTATCTTTAAGTTTGTAGCTTAGGATGTGCTTGGGACGCCTAAGGTAATCATGTTCCCAGTGAAGTAGCTTCGGTAGCTTTGCTGTGAACCGCTTAGCAAGAACATCGTATCCTCATTCCACTCGGGTTCTATATCGAAAAGTGTCACATCAGAGAATACAACTCCCCATGGACCGGAAGAGGTTAGAGACACATTGGTGATGTCTAGT
>NZ_PPEU01000163.1:0-1002 GCF_003056015.1 Candidatus Similichlamydia epinepheli
GCGGTTAAGCTGGTGCCGTAACGAGCTGGAGAAATCCATCGAATTGCTGTTTCTTGCCTTTCCAAATCGTCTTCATGATTGATAGCAGGGTAGCCCAACTCGCAACCTTCCTGCTTTAACCATTGATCTAAATAGAAAGAATCTCCAAGCTCCGTCTTACGGATTGTTAATTCCAAAACGAACCTCTCTATCTTGAATACTTAAACATTAAACAACGTTCTACACAGCTAAGGTTCTTCAACAAAGCTGTTAATCTTCAAGGAGAAAGTCAGCAAAATGAGAAGACATAGAGCGCTTCCCAGGGAAAGTTATTTGACGACTAAACTGCGTAAGAGATAAAAGACCGGATTGAGTTTTGTATCAGCCTTGGGCGCCATCATAGCTAAAAAATCGGAGAACTTCATGAACGAATCGAAGCGACACAAAGCCCTAATGGAACCAGTCATTGTGAGTGACGAACTTGCTGCAGTAGTTGGATCTGGGCCACTTCCTAGAAGCGAAATAACAAAGCGCTTGTGGGCTTATATAAAGAAAAAAAGTTTACAAGACCCTCAAAACAAGAAAAGAATCACCCCAGACGATCTTTTGTCAGTCATCTTTGGCACAAAAGAATCAGTTGACATGTTTGAAATGACACGTCTTGTCTCGAAGCATATCAAAAGAAAGCAGTAGACTTTTCCAAAAGTTAAACCTTTCTTACTTTCTTGCTGTTCGACCTCATTATGACTACACTTTTTGTGTCTTTGAAGTCGAACACGTTGGAAGTTTATGTTACGAAGCAGGCTTCTTATTGCTTATGATGGTTCTTTGTTAGGCGGGTGGCAATCCAGCAATTAAATTGTACGAAAGATTTGGCTTCGAAATAACTGGAAAAAAAAAGCGATTCGCTAAAAGAAAAGAAGGTGGCTACTTCGACTACATATTGATGCAAAAGAATTTGGAGGAGAGATGACGGGTGATAAAAAAACCGCTCGAGAGGAGGTTATTTTGATTGTTAACGAT
>NZ_PPEU01000164.1:0-1000 GCF_003056015.1 Candidatus Similichlamydia epinepheli
CTGTGTAGAGCTTCTGGTGCCGGTGGTCAGCACGTAAATAAGACTGATTCAGTTGTTCGTGTTACTCATATTCCGTCTGGGATAGTTTGTTACTGCCAAGAAGAGAGGAGTCAACATCGGAACAAAGAGAAAGCTATGCGTTTGTTAAAAGCAAAGCTTTCTGACAAGATTCGTTCCGAGAAATCTGCGGAAGTTGCTGCGTTGCGTGCATCTCAGGTGGGAAGTGGAGATAGATCTGAACGTATTAGGACTTATAATTTCCCTCAAAATAGATTGACGGATCATCGAATCAAGTTAACTATTTACTCTCTAGATCAAGTAATGAATGGTTGGTTGGAGCCCATTTCTTCAGCTCTTATTCGTTGGCATGGGAAGAACAGATGCATCGAATAGAGGAGTCATTAACCGTAAAGTGCTTCCTACAAAAATGGAGACTTATTGCTAAACAAGTAGAGCAGTTGCCTATTGATGTTGATTGGATTGTCGCCCGCAGGCTCGGTTGTTCATCTCTTTCTGACTTATATTTCAAAGAAGAGATTTTTCTAGATGATCGATTGATTCGTGATATCGAACTTGACATGAGGAAATTGATGGAAGGGCTGCCTTTCGAATACGTGCTTGGAGAATGTTTTTTTGATGGAGAATGGATTAAAGTTCGTTCATCTACATTGATTCCTAGGCCAGAAACAGAAGAGTTGCTCAGGAATATTCCTTGGGATCTTATCCCTTGCAATGGTCGTTATCTTGATTTGGGCTGTGGTAGTGGTTGTATTGCTTTAGCTATGAAAAAGTTTAGGCCTAACGCGATTGTATGTGCGTCTGATATTTGTGTTTTAGCTTTGGATGTGGCTAGGTCGAATGCTAATTCTTTGGTGCGGGACATATTATTTAGGGAAGGAAACTGGTTTTTACCTTGGAAAGGTGAGTTATTTGATTTGGTCTCTAAATCAAGTAATGAATGGTTGGTTGGAGCCCATTTCTTCAGCTCTTATTCGTTGGC
>NZ_PPEU01000165.1:0-9748 GCF_003056015.1 Candidatus Similichlamydia epinepheli
ATTACTCCGCAGGAATCAGGTTAAGTAATCAAATCGGCTGTGTACGGGGGGAGAAAGCAATGACCTTGGATAAAGTGAACAATTATCTGAAATGGATCAGGTCTCTTTTTGGAATCACCTTCTTGCTCTTCGAAGTCACAATATGAAACTAGTCCGCATATCTCGATAATTCTCTTTAAGCGAAGTTCTCCCCATCGCCCTTTTAAGTTTGGATTTTTAAGTACATCTTTTAATTCTTTCGTTTCTTGTTGTAGCGCTAGGCAATGTGTTGCTTGAGATTTAATTTGCTCTGTTAATCGATTGCACGTTCCTATCCAAGATTCGTTTGAGGAGACATGCAAAGATTTAAGCTGTTCTAGTTCTTTATGGACGGGCTGGAGAATATTTTGTATGCGTAGTTCTCGGTTATTCCAATCTTGACGATCTTTTTCTACTATAGCATTCCACTGTGTTCGAAATTCATGAAAGAGAGTTTCTTGAGTCGTGCGAATTGTTTGATTAGACAAATTTTTAATTTGTTGTTCTAATTCCTTTTGAATAAATTCCTTTTCTCTGTCTAAGGTCGCACTTGAAACTCTTAAGTTTTGTAGTTCTCGATCTTTAGTGATCAATTCTTGTTTGTATTCTTCACACAAAGACTCTTTTAGCTGTATTCTTTCTTTTAAAATGGCAAGTTCAATTTCACATGTTTGGAGAGAAGATTCTAAATTAACCTTTCTCCGCAATAAATAGGCTATCATGGATAGCAAAGCAGTTGACAATAAGCAAAACGCAAACAGAGTCATATATTAAGTATGTCTTGATTTTTTCTCTTCCTCAGATTACTACTCCGCAGGAATCAGGTTAAGTAATCAAATCGGCTGTGTACGGGGGGAGAAAGCAATGACCTTGGATAAAGTGAACAATTATCTGAAATGGATCTATGGTCTCGTTCTAAGAACAAATTATTCCGATCTCTTTCAAGATCTATTAATATTTTTCTTAACCTTCGGTTGTTTTCGACTGGTTAGCTGGGGCGCAAAGTTATTTCTAGGCAAGTTGAAATGCCCTTGGATTCATACTATACTTAAGCCTCCAATGGGAGATATTTTTCCATTCGCTAGAGCAGTTGCTCTATATATGCTTTGTAAGGAGCTAGACTTTGTTTATTGGCTAGATCTCCCTATTTCGTTTGGCCTTGGATTTATGATATTTTTCCGAGGATGTTCTTTAACGGTTTCTCTGTTAGTAGATGTTGTTTCTAGATTCGTGCGAAGGAAGTATCCATCTGCAGAAGATGATTTGATTGAACCAATTACAATGATCATAAAAATTGTTGTTTGGTCTATCGGAGGAATACTCGCTTTAGACAATTTACAAGTCAATATTACAGCTTTAGTTACAGGTTTGGGAGTTGGTGGATTAGCAGTGGCATTTGCTTCTCAAAAAGTTTTAGGAGACATTTTTAACTTCTTTGTTTTGACGTTAGATGCGCCATTTAGGATTGGTGATACTATTCGTGCAGGCAATCAAATCGGAACTGTAGAATATATAGGCATTAAAACTACACATCTTCGTTCGACATCAGGAGAACTTCTTGTCATTCCAAATTCGGAGCTTACCTCTTCCTGTTTACAGAACTTCAAGAGGATGAGTCGCAGAAGGACAATAATAGACTTTGTAATCTCTCCAGAAACAGATCTCAGTAAGATAAAAAAGTTAAGAGAATTTTGTCAAAAACATCTAAGTGAGTTGGATGGTGTAAAATTTGACTATGCTTTCGTTACAGGTTTGAAAGGAGCTGGGTGGAATTTTCGGATTGCATTTTATGTTTTGTCTAAAGATTACAATGTCTTTCTTGAGGTTAATCACTTATTTTTTTTCCATTTGCTGGAATTTGTTGAAGGGGAAGAGATTTTCTTGCGATTCGTTTGACCCATTTCGAATAGATAAAGGAAATTCCATAAAGAGAAGCTAAAAGTAGGGCTGTAGCACCTGTTGGAGGGGTATTTGTATGTAGGCTTATAAATAGTCCTAGTACTGAAGATATTACACTTATGAAAAGTGTGACAATCATGGATGAGAGAATAGTTTGTTTGGAAAGTTTTTCAGATATCATGGCAGGCAAATGAAGAAACGCCATTACGAATAATCCACCAAAAATAATCGTCAAGATGGAAACAGTGATAGAAATGAATGTCATGAGAAGAAAGTCGAGTCGTTCCACCTGTATTCCATGCAAGCGAGCAATATCTTCATCAACTGTTCTGCACACAATTTGTTTATGAAATATGAAGCCAAATGAAAAAATTAGGGCACTAAGAATAAACACTTGTTTTATCTGAACGTTTGAAACCCACAGTATATTACCCAACATATAACGACTAAGTTCTTGTCCTGAAGATGGAGTTTTTGAAAGAAGTATCGATCCGATTCCACTTCCACTAACCCAAATTGCGGTTGCCATTGCTTCTTGACTTGCAGAACTTTCTTTCCCAGCCAGTGAGAGAAGTAACCCGCTCAAAACTGCAAATCCCAAACATGTTATTCCAGGAGAAATCCATTGTAGATGGACAACTTTTTGTAAGTAAATTCCTAGGCCAAGACCAGCCACAAGACCGTGTGAAATCGATGCAGATAGATTGGAAAGCCGTCTATAGACGATGTAACTGCCGATAATACTTGTGCAAAAGCTACATCCTAACGCTGCTATTGTCGCCCGCAAAAAAAAAGGACTGTTTAATCCGAGAAAGTCGACCCATTGCATCATGAATGAGCCCCTATTAGAAAATGAGAAAATACTTCTTCCTCTCTAAGAAGAAGGCCATTACATTGGACGCAAAGATAGTCAGTACATAGATTTTGTAAAAGCTCTCGATCATGCGAAGCAATGAGAACAATTACATTCTTTTTCATTCTGTTCAAAATTCCCATAATAGCACGTTTTGATTGTGGGTCGCTGTTTGTGGTCGGCTCGTCAAGAAGAAGTACATCTGGATCTTTAACTATGGCTCTAGCAAGTGCAGCGCGTTGCAATTGTCCTCCAGACAGATCGAAAACTCTTTCTTCTTGTTTATCTATGAGCTCAACAGATGCAAGAGCTAATTTGGCCATTTCTATTTGTTGATTTGACAGTCTCCATCCTACTGTCCTTTGCGATGTATGTCCCATTGCTACGAATTCAAGTGTTGAAAGAGGTAAATCTGATTCTCTTTCTAAGTTTTGGGGAACATATCCAATTGTGCTTTTCTTACCCATCAAATGAACTTCACCTTCAGTTGGAGAGAGAAGTCCAGCCACAATGCGTATAAGGGAAGTTTTTCCCCCACCATTAGGACCAATCAATCCCAAAGGATTACCAGGAGTAACTTGAAAGGAGATTCTAGATAAGATCTTCCTGCCAAGAAAAAGGGACAAATTAGAGACTACCAGACCAGTATTCTCTACATCATTCATCCGTTTTCCTCACGTTTTTGAATAAGAGCCTTAGCAAGTAATGTAAGTTGCTCTAGTACATCCCTAGAATCAGGATTGAACGAAAAAATTGGCACATTCAAATTCTCAGCTAAAGCTCTACTTAATCCTTCATGATGACCTTCGATCATTACCAAAAGTGAAGGAAGTGATTCATCTACATTTGTCACTAACTTTTCCAAATCTGAAAATGAAGGTTCGTATCCATTGGCATCGAATGAGAGATAGTCTATCTGAAATTCATTACAAAAATAACGCAATGCATCGTGAGAGCAAATAATAGAAAACTCACTACTGCTTAATAGGTGCTGAATTTCTCTCTTTGTCATATCGATCTTAGATAACACTCGAGAAAGATTTTCTTTTAATTTTTCCTCTTGTTCTTGAAAAATTTGGCACAACTTTTCAGCCATGAATTCTACTTGATCTCTTAAGCAAGAAAGGCTTAGCCAAAAATGTGGATCACTAGAATTACATATTGAAGATCCGTCCCTAAGATCTACATAAGTGACACTATCAGAAATAACCGCAAGTATCGATTCCTCAAGGCAATTTCCCACACCAAACCAAATTTTTGAGTCCCTCATCATCTCCAATTTTACTGGTGGTATGGAAGAAAGATGATGTCCTTCTCCAGGCTGAAGGAGAGATCCTACTTTGGCAACATCTTGAGCTAACTCTTCTGTAATCCAAAGATAAGAAGGGAGTGTTACCATAATTTCTTCCGATATAAGATGAGTGCTAGTTGCTATCATCCACACTAGGAGCAGACATAGATTACGCCACTTTCCTTTCGAGCTTTTAATAGGCATAAAGACTTCCCTTCCCCAAAGGGAAGAGCCTAGCACAAATTGAGAAACGCATTCTACACTATTCTTGAGGGAAATCTGACCTCTTCGTAAAATCTTTTCGAATCTGAGGAGAAGTGTCCGAGTGGCCGAAGGAGCACGATTGGAAATCGTGTATGCGCGAAAGCGTATCATGGGTTCGAATCCCATCTTCTCCGATAGGGTAGTTCACTCTGAACTGTTTTACCAGCATTTCATCTGAGCGTTTGATTTTCTTTTGCTTTAAGCAGGGTGCTTTCTGTTTGTATTTTTAATTGATAGGTATTACTGGTAAAACTCTGGCTCTGTCGTGTTCTTTTGTACTTTATGGGGATTTAGTTGTTGGTGTCCTATGGTTTTCTACGACTGATTGAGTTTGTTCAACTTGTGGATGTCTGAGAGTAACTTGATGCCTCAAAAGATTAGAAAGGGGGGGTATATTATATGTCGTTGCGTTCTGAAGAGATTGAGAGGTTTAGGCTCATTCTTCTCGACATGCGTGCCCGTTTGACTAAGATTCTGCAAGGATCTACTCAGGAGGTTCGTGTACCTGATGAAACTAGGGGTTACTCGCAACATCAGGCTGATGAGGGCTCACATGATTTAGATCGTGCGATAAGTGTTGAAATGACTGTTAAAGAGTTTGCTTTGTTGGGAAGGATAAATCGAGCGTTGGAAAAAATTGAAGAGGGGTCTTACGGGATTTGTGATATTTCCGGAGATGCGATTCCTTTTGCTAGGTTGGAAGCTGTCCCGTATGCGGTTACTACTGTGAAGTCACAAGCAGAGTTGGAACAAGCAACAGAAAAACAACAAAGGATGTCGTGAAACAGGCATAGAGGTGAGCATTTAATTTTTTATTCTGTTGTAAATCGGCATCTATTTCAGCATGATTCCCAACTTGTCTGGATATGTTGTGGTTTTATGTTTTCGGTTAGGTCTTCTTTTTATTTGAATTACGGTTGTGCATTAGGTTATTTTTCGCACCATTATCATGTTCTTTTTTTACTTCGTTTGATGTTTCTTGTCTGTTTTTTTATGTTTGTTAAAGAAGAACAGTCTTTTTTCAAAAGGATATTAGCTTTTCTAGCGTTTGTTGGTGGATGTCAAAATCTGATTTGCTCTGTGATTTTAGGCGGGGTTTTGGATTGTTGGGAAATTTCTTTTGGATCATTTGTGTTGAATTTGAATGAAGGGGATGTGTTCCTTTCTAGTTTTTTTATCTTTTCTTTTTTGCAAAGTTTTCGACTGAGAAAAATAAGTGGATGATAACAATCGTGTTCCATTTCATCTTTGGTTAACTAGCACGAATAACCCAAAGTTAAAAATTGCAAGTAAGCTAAAAGATCAAAAACACAGAAAAAAAGCTGGTCTTTTCCTTATCGAGGGGTATCGTGAATTATCACGTTATTTGGAAGGAATAGAGAGTATAAGTTTAGGTTTTAGTGCTCCCAAGTGGGTATTTTTTTGCTCAGAATTGTTTTTAAATAAAGAAGCATTTTTTCTACTTGAGAAGTTTTCCTGCATGGGCAGCAAACTTTTTCAAGTTTCTTCTTCTATTTTTTCTTCTGTTCTTTCTCATAGAGACCGTCCAGATGGATTGTTAGCAGTTTCTCAAATACCAAATCGTGATTTAACAATTTGGACTCCAAATCTTGCAGAAAGAATAGCTGTTTTAGATCGGATTGAAAAACCTGGGAATCTAGGTGCGATTTTGAGAAGCGGAGATGCTGCGGGGTTGCAAGCCATCATATTAAGTGATCCAATTTCTGATATTTGGAATCCTAACGCTGTTCGATCTAGTTTAGGGGCTTTATTCACTGTTCCTGTCTTTCATGATAGTTCTCATAATATTTACGATTGGTTGAAAAAACAAGGCTACCAGCTTCTCGCAACAAAACCTAGAATCGGTAAGCCTCTAAAGGAAATTGATTGGGCAAAGCCAACAGCCTTTCTTATTGGATCTGAACAATTTGGATTAAGTTCTTTTTGGATGGATAGGTCGGACTATTTCGTATCCATACCAATGTTTGGTAAAGTTGACTCGTTAAACGTTTCTACTGCTGCAGCAATATTTTTTTTCGCCCCCTTGATTTAGAATAAGTCGAGCTTACTCTTCCTCTTTCCCGAAATCTCTCCTGGGTGTAGACTCACACACTTTCTTGTTTTTCCTACACTATGGGGACTTAGCTCATTTGGTAGAGCACCTGATTTGCATTCAGGGGGTGAGGAGTTCGAGTCTCCTAGTCTCCATAGCTTTTTTTGCGGCTATAGCTCAGTTGGTTAGAGCGCGACACTGATAATGTCGAGGCCCCAAGTTCAAGTCTTGGTAGCCGCACGTTTTTATATCCTAATTTTCTGCCAGACTGTTTTTTATTAGTTGTTTTCGTATGATTGCGCCTTCTCCTCTTTTGCTCTTCATTGAGGCTTTTTTATGGAAAGTTCTGACGAATCTCCCTCTATTGCCGAACAGGGCAAGGGTATAATTGTTTACAAAGTTGGTGAACGACAGTACGTTTTGGACGAGGCTGCTGCTAAATCAGCTTTTTTGCAGAAAAGAGTCATTAATGGTAGAAATTCCTCTGAATTCAATGTTTTGCCACTGAAATATTCTTGGGCATACGAACTGTACAGAAAGATGGATGCCAATCATTGGATTCCTCACGAGATTCCGATGTTCGATGACGTTGCACAGTGGTCAAGTAGCGATTATTTGAATCCTGTAGAACGCAATATTGTAAAATTTGGTCTTGGTTATTTCTCCGCATCAGAAGGACTGATTGGAGATTGCGGCTACTCTGTCATTCGTGAAAATTTGTGTGCTCCTGAGTTAAAGATGGTCATTGGGAGGCATGTTCACGAAGAGAACATACATACCGATTCCTTGCTCTACATGATTTCTTCTCTTGGGATCAATCCACACGAAGTTAACGCTATGTTTCTGTCTTTGAATTCGATTAAAGATAAGAATGAATTGATTATGTCGGGAATGCCATACCTAAAGAAAGACATTGATTTGACAAAGACTGAAAACAAAAAGCTTTTTGCCAAAGCAATTTTTTCTCTTACTCAGGTGATGGAGGGTGCACAATTTT
Organism: Candidatus Similichlamydia epinepheli; assembly: GCF_003056015.1. Lineage (NCBI taxonomy): Bacteria > Pseudomonadati > Chlamydiota > Chlamydiia > Parachlamydiales > Candidatus Parilichlamydiaceae > Candidatus Similichlamydia > Candidatus Similichlamydia epinepheli. The sequence continues at coordinate 7,376 of NZ_PPEU01000165.1, forward strand.
GGGCACTATTTTTGCCAATATTACATCTTTGTCGTTTGGGAAAGATGCCTGGTGTTGGACAAATGTTTCGTTATACCTTGCGAGATGAGACCAATCATATAGAGTTAGGGCGCTGTCTTCTTTTGGATCTTTTCCGTGAAGAACCAGATATTTTGGATGATGTTTTTGTAGAAGAATGTTCTAACTTTTTACTACAAGCAATGGATACGGAATTTTCTTTTGTAGATGATTTATTGCCTCAGAGCCTTCCTGGCCTTTCTCCTAACGAGTTGAAGAAGTTTGTTTGCTACAATGCTAATAGGAGATTAATAGGATTGGGATGGGATCCTGTTGTTAAGTTTGAGGAGGAAATTGTTCTTGAGAATCCATTAGACTGGGCATCAGAGGTGATTTATCTTAAGAAAAATGAAAGTTTTTTTGAGACAAGGGTAACAGAGTATTCAAAAGCGTCAGAATTACGTGGTGTTGATGAAGAAAGCGACCTATTTGAAGGTATCAACTGTTAAATTTAGCTATATGAGTGGGTTATGACAAACACAGATGTTTTCTCTAAAGTTGGAACGTCTTCTACTAACCCTCATGATAATTTGTGGGATTATTTATCATCCAAGTTGCTAGTTCCAGTAGATCTCCCTTTAATTCAAGCTGATCGAGATATTCTTGCATTTGATCTTGTACGTTTTGTGAAAAAAGTTTCACATATTCTTTTTCGTGGTGAAGATGTATCGGTTTTTTCTGGTGCAGATGCATATCGTGTTCATTTTTTGATTGTGAATGTTGCTAATAGAATTTTAGCTGAAGTATGTGAGCTTGGTCGAAATTGTTTGGAGACTGGCCATCTTGAGGAAATTATTCGTTCTGCATCGCTTTCAGTTAAAAGTGAGAATTTTATCTTCCCCAAGGTTGTTAGAGATGATTCTGTGCCTGCATCATCAACTGAAAGATTATCAGTAGTTTTGCGAAATGGTCGAATTGTTTCTTGGAATTCTGATAAGGTTTTTAAGGCAGTTCTCAAAGCAATGTTGGCGAAAAATATGCATGGAACTGACGGCAGGGAATTGACAGCTGATATTTTAACTTGTGTTGAGAAGCAAGCGTGTTCAGTGGCTGATCGTGTGACAAGTCATATTTTAGAGCAGGGAAGAAGTCGGATTTATCTTGAAGAGATCCAAGATTGCGTAGAGTTTACTTTAGATAGCATGGGCTTAACTAGTTTAAGAAAGTTATATGCTTCATATAGAAAGGAGCGTTTTTTGCTTAGGAAGAGTCAATCACTTGAATCAGCTGGTTCGTTTTTGTCTGATCTCGTCACATCAGATCTTCTTGCTAGGATAGAAATTGCTTCTGTTGGTCTTTCTTTGCCAAATTCTCGAGATGAATTAGCACAACATATTGTTCGTACGATGAATGTTTCTATGAATCGTAGAGAACGAGCTCAAACTGTCTTGCTTAATGCGCGGACTCTGATTGAACAAGATGAAAGTTATCGATTTTTTGCAGCTAGAATTTTGCTAACTTTTATTTATGAAGAAGTTTTGGATTGGTCAGTTCAGGATGGAATGGTTGCGTTGAAAGTAGCCCATGTTAATGGTTTTCAGCGATTTGTCGAGAGAGGTGTAGAAATCGGCCTTCTTGATAAGCGTTGTTTGAACTTTAACCTTTCATATTTGGCCTCTTTCATCAATCCATTAGGAGATTTTCAGTTCGATTTTTTGGGCATTTACACTCTTTATGATCGTTATATGCTGCATGAAAGAGAAGTTGATGATTTAACTTCAGGCACTCCTATTTTGAGTCACTCAAAAAAGAGAAGGATAGAAGTTCCTCAATACATGTGGATGCGTGTTGCGATAGGATTAAGCTTTCTTGAGAAAAAACCAGAAGAAGCAGCTGTTTCCTTTTATTCCCTTTACAATAGCAAACGTTTTTGTTCTTCGACTCCGACTCTTTTCAACTCTGGAACTTCGCACCCACAATTATCATCTTGTTTTGGACTAACTTGTTCTGATGAGATTGCGTCATTGCATTCGGATGAAAGTAATCGTTTTTATCCGACTGGTATTTTTGGACTTTATTCTGAATGCGCAAGAATATCTAAGTATGCTGGTGGTCTTGGCGTAGGATTTTCTTCTGTTCGTGGCAAAGGATCTTTAATTCGTGGCACAAATGGATTGGGATTGGGAGTTGTACCTTTTCTACGCATACTGAATGACTTAGCACTAGCTGTTAATCAAGGTGGAAAGCGTCGTGGGGTTATTTGTGCATATTTGGAAACTTGGCATAACGATCTTGAGGAGATCTCACATTACAAGGATCTTTAAATGTTATCCAAGGATGACCAGTCTCGAATAACATTTCTAACATCTTCTTCCA
>NZ_PPEU01000166.1:0-6049 GCF_003056015.1 Candidatus Similichlamydia epinepheli
AACAGGGACTCCCTCTAAAGCGCGAAGAGCTGATCCCCTAATCATAGGGACATTATCATAACCCTTGCTCTCAAGCAGTTCACTAAGCTCCATCTCAGTTAATTCAGCCATTTTTTCGTCAACGCCAGGAGCATCCATTTTATTTATGAATACCACTATCTGACGAACATTCACCTGACGAGCTAGCAGAACATGCTCATACGTCTGTGGCATCGGCCCATCTGTCGCAGCAACAACAAGAATTGCTCCATCCATTTGAGCAGCACCAGTAATCATGTTCTTGATGTAGTCAGCATGTCCAGGGCAATCGGCGTGACCATAGTGCCTATTTTCCGTTTCGTACTCAACGTGAGTCTTATCAATCGTTATCCCACGATCTTGCTCCTCCTGAGTCTTATCGATGTCTTTATAGCTCATAGCCTTCGACAGACCCCTCTTCGCGAGCACAGTAGTGATCGCGGCCGTCAAAGTCGTTTTACCATGATCGACGTGCCCGATTGTTCCGATGTTAACATGCGGCTTATCCCGCTTATATGTCTCCTTTGCCACCTAACTCCCTCCAAACAGCAACGCACATCCGAAATTAAACATACAGTGCCCAAAACATAACGAAAGAGCACCCTACAATGTGACACAAGACGCCCACGCGCGAGCCCTTCGCCAACCCCCTCATCGCCCTAATAACTTGACCAAGACGATCAAAACGCACTCTGAATCGACACGCAGAAACGAATGCAACACTCGCCAGAGTGAAATGCCCAAGATAGGAATCGAACCTACGACCACTTGCTTACCATGCAAGAGCTCTACCACTGAGCTACACGGGCATGCATTCAAAGTAATCTTGCCAATCAGCCAGCGAAAAAACACGGACCGAAGAAGATGCACGATTCTAACACAGACAGCTCTACGATTCAAGAGACGATTCTATAGATTGATAGAAGTCTCCTATCTCTCGCGGTAGACAATCCTCGCCTTAGTCAAGTCGTAAGACGTCAACTCAATTACGACGTCATCTCCAGGATAAACCCGAATATTACGCATCCGTAACTTGCCGCTTAAGTAAGCCAAAACGTAGACACCGTTCTCTAACAAAACTTTAAAGGTCATATTAGGCAAAGACTCACGCACTTTGCCTTTCATACGAAACGTATTCTCCTTAGATTCCTTTACCATGCTGCAAGCTTTGAACTCATTGTGATACCCTCGATGTGAACTGAAATAGCCATTACGACTCCAAAATCCTCAGTGATATTAATCAAAACATAGCTAATTTGAAATCTTTTTGAAGAGAATGACCTGTTCAATCTTGAAAACTGACCAATTCAGAAAAGCTCTAAAGAGGATCATATGACCTTTCTGAACGGTTCCGATCAAGAAAAATTCCTTATTATTTGCAAACAACGACAAACAAGGTGGGAAGAAGAGTTCACGCTCTTGCCTTCCATTCAAAAAAAATACGACCTGTTAATTGCTACCGGCAAACACATATTCAATAAAGGAGAAACTCCTAAATCAGATTTTGTTCGCGTGCCAGGATGCCAAAGCAAAACATTTCTTAAAGCAACAAGGGAAAACGAACTGGTCTTTTTTTTTGGCAAAAGCGATGCTCTCATTTCCAGCGGTCTTCTAGCTATTTTACTAAATATTTATTCAGGGCTACCCCCACTTACCGTACTCACATGCCCCCCAAAATTCATAGAACGAATAGGTTTCAATCAATTTTTGAGTCTAAACCGAGCAACAGGCTTATATCAAATCTATCTTCAAATACAAAAAGAATCGGCACGAATTATAAACCAAAGCGAAATGTAATTTACAAGCTGTCGAATCGGGCAAACAAATATAAGAACACAAAGTAAACCTCTATAGAAGTTTGACTTCCTTCAAGAAGAAGTGAAGTTCTAGGACTGCTTGAAGCGGTTTAGTATAGTAAGAAAAAGAAGATGGACAAAGAACGGCCCAAACAGCACCGCAAATAAGAGCGCCGCTTGCCATGCTAACGAAATCTCCGCGAGATTGTCGAAGATCATTGACATAAGAGCTATCCAAAAATGGAGATTTCATAATGTCAGGGCACCAACTCTCAAGTAAACGTGTAATCAAGCGAGTTAGCGCATAAAGACCAATGCAAAACCCAAGCCATCCTGGAATAGTTTGTGCAATCATAAACAAAAGAACAGTTGTAATGAAAAATGCAACAAATTCAACCCACGAAAGCGCTGTGTCTAAGTCACTTCCATGTTCAACAAAAGTTCTAGCACAACGAATAGCACATTCAACAGCAGCAGAAGATACTGTCACAACAGAGACAGCAGACGAAACGCTAATTCCAAGAGCCTGGAATGCAACTGAAGAAACAATTCCACCAGCCGCATCGCACAAAGAGGAAACACATCTAACAGCAGACACATTGTTTCTAAAGAAACCAGACACAGTCCCACTTCCAGACAACCAACTACACGCCGAAGCTACACTTCCTAACATAAAGCAACACCTTCCTAGAAAAGAGTATTATATGAGTCCCTTGTACAGAAAAACATGGCACCTATCGTGGGCATTGTACAACAATATATCAAACCATCGCAATAAATCTAAATTAGGCAAGTGTGGATTTGCCGTGTGTAACGGCTATCAAAAGAATCGATAGAAATAAATACAATAATCTCACCTTAGAAGAAATTGACCTGACCAAAGTGCGAAGATCAACTTGGAGAGTACAGCAGAAATAGTACTCCATTAAGTAAATACAACTGCTCAAGAAAGCTAAAGATCCCAATAACCAAAGCCCTTTAAGTGCCAATTCAAAACTTAAAAAAATCATCAGACATGCACTACCCCATAAAACACAATGAGATACAATCCGACTTTTACCAAATACTTCCCTCAAATTTTTATTCTTTAAGTAAACCAATCCGGCTTCGAAGCAATTCAAAGACAAACCAAACCCAGATAGAAAACATGATATCACAGAAACAGGGATAGGCAGAGCAGTAGCGGATACAACAGAAGGAAGAAAAAAGCAAAAGGTCGGAGAAACATCCCTGAATAAAAATGTACCAATACGAGACATGACCAAGTCCAAAAGCAACAAATCTAATAAATAGATTATTTTAGCTTCTGGACAGAAAAATATCGAACTTCTTTCGCTTGCCACAATCTTTAAACATCAAATACAAGCACATTAACTAATGTGTTAAATTAGCCACATTGCATTGTAATTGCAAATTAAAACTATTTCGTATTCTTCATGTGAAACAGCAAAACTTGGAGAAGAATAGGAACAGATAGAGAAATAAGAGACGACAATACAGAAAGAAGGCCCTTGCTCTCAACTTGTATAATTCCTGAAATTTTAAATAGCAAAATCATTAAAGATATGCATAGAAAGTTTGCCCATTGTTTTTGAAATGCATAAGAAAACAGGCAGTAGATACCAGTCAATCCTCCACCCCATAGGACAAATCCCGTTAGCAAATTAAAGAAAATAATCATTTTTTCAAAACTAGAGAAGTTAAGTATAGAGGTAGCAGATGCACTTGTACCAATTATCTCAAAAATACGACTGCGCACACTTTCAAGCGCAACTAAATCAGGAATAAAAGAAAAAACAACCAATTCAGATAAAGCAGCTGCTACTCCAGAATAACCGGCTCCTAGTAAACAGATCCTAGAAAAAGTAGATCCTGCTGCAGATGACGCACTAAAACATATTCCCGACAAGAACAATAATTTGCATATTTTCTCCATAAAATAAAAAAGTCTGGTTAATCGACCATAACAACCGTCCTTTGACAAAGGAACACCTCTGTCTCTAGGCCATGTTGTTAAACAATAAACTCTTTTACTTATACTAGACATGCAGCCACCTAGAATGGGACATAGACAAACATGATAAACCAAACGACGAATACAAAAACATATTGATCAAATGTTAGTATGCGCAACATTGATAAGAATGAAAGTTTTCATTAATCGATCAAGTAAACAATATCTCTAAAAGCCACGACGCCTAGTAATATCACAAAAGTTGCAGATAGCCAGCCAGGAGGGAACCAAGAACAAAATTTAATTTTTCCTTCAAGCATCAATGATAAACAACTGATAGACCACAGAATAAGAATTACGAACATCAACGGTGGCAAATAAAAAATATAGCTCAGAGCTGTAACCACAACTCCTAATGCCATCACACAAGTAAACGTTTCAGCCATTAAATCTAAATGGGTTGATTTCGATACTGAATTCCAATCAAATAATTTTAACCCCTTCCACAAGCGTTTCAATTGAACAACAGCGCCAATAACACTAAAACAAACAGCTGCTACTACAAGAACTCTTAGAAAAGTTGTCGCACAACCACCAAACTGAGATGCATAACAACAGGCACTTAAAGCATGAGAAACGAACTTAGCTGCGCATCTCGACATGGAAACATAATTCTTACAAAAAGATTTAGCTTGTGTAGTTGCTTGTTTAGTAAATGTTGTAGGTCCAGTCACCTGTGGCCTCATTTGATATTCGTTGTGCAATCATGCTAACATTGCAAATGTTTATATAAAGACTAAATTTTTTCTAATGGGATAATGGAAATACCAGTAAACCCTTTAAACCAAAAAAACAAGAAAAATGTTAAAGAAATGATTATGATCTGTATATCAAGTTGCCTACTTGGAGTCAAATTATCCAGATCTAGATAAAAGAAGAAGTGAAGAAAGCTCCAAACTAGCAAAAATGTTGCACTAAGAAACGAAATTCCAAAAGAACTGAAAATAAATGAAACTGCAGCCACCATAGACGTCAACAATGTAACCAAAAAAGCAGAACAGTAAGCCAATTTCTTCCAAGTAGAATACAAATCATCACTACGAAAAATCGGAATGCTTTTCCAGATAGAACAATGCATCAAACCTAAATTGTAACAAGCAGAGAACAATCTTAAATTGTAACAAGCAGAGAACAATCTTTCGCTACCAGCTAAAAGAAGGAATATTGAAACCTCATACATAAAAAACTTCATAGTGCCTTTTTTTATACGCATTGCGTTCCCAAAGAGAATCAAGCCTGAAGACAATTGATGGAAAGACTCCAAAAGACACTTACAATTAGCTCCAAAGATAACAGAGTGGTGCACGTTTACACTCCCTTATTTTTGTAAAAAGGTTAGTTTCAATCAGTGGTGAGTATCTTTTTATCAATTACTAAATAGATGAACATCTTTGCATGTTGCGATTAAAAGCAATATTGATACGCACCATAAGACGCCATCCATCCACGGCCTAATGTGACGGAACGACAGGTATTGTTGTAAATCCAATGAACCATAACGTCATCAATACGTTCAAGCAGAACAGAAAATCTTCTAATAGACATTGCCAAAGAGCTTCAAGAGACTTGCAAAAGTCCAATATAAGATAAAGGACCGACCATAGTGATAGCATAACCAAACTGAACGCGCAAAGAGACGACAATGAAATGAATAGAGATGCTACAGAAAAAAGAAAAACCCAGATCTTTACGGCAACCGATACCTTTTCAGAAAATGGCACGGAGCTTTCTATGAAACGATTAACAGATGACATAGTTTGACCCTGATTCAGGATCTCTGGATACGATACGATACCAAACAAAGATAAAGAGCCAATAGCACACTTGACTCCTACCAAGGCTAATAATGATCCAGAACAAAAAGCAAATACCTTTACAGCTAGCGATTGCACACGAAAACTATTTCCCAAAAGGATCATGCCAGAAGCCACTATCAATTCATAAACTCCAAAAGTGTGATGTACACTACTCCCCTAATCGATTATGAAATCAATCAACTTGGGAAAATAGGGATAGTCACAAACCCAATAAACCATAGCGTCATTAACATGTTCAAACACAGCATAAGATCTTCTAATACACATCTCCAAATATGAGATAGGCTCTTCAACAAATCCAAAAGAAGGTAAACAATTGCCCAAACCAAAATCATAACCAAGCTAAACGTGCAAAAAGATGACAAATGGGAAAAGAACGACGCAACAGCAAAAAGCGCAATAAC
>NZ_PPEU01000167.1:0-2319 GCF_003056015.1 Candidatus Similichlamydia epinepheli
AAACTTGTAGGTAATGAGAAAGTTCTGTCACAGTGCCAACTGTTGCGCGTTGCTGTTGTATGGTAGGGCGCTGACTTGTTGCAATAGTTGGAGTCATTCCATCAATGGCATCGCAAATAGCCGTATCAGGCACATAATTTAATTGTTTAGTTTGATGGGAGAGTGCTTGTAGATAAGAGCGCTGACTTTTTGAAAAAAGAGTGTCATATGCCATGGAAGATTTGCCGGATCCGGACGGGCCACAGAAAACAACAAATTGATTTTTGGGTATTTCAAGATCGATCTCTTTTAGTGTATTTGTACGGGCGTTCTTAATACGGATAGAGTGAGACATGGAGCGAAATTCTCATCCTTTCTTGAAAAAGAGGCCATCCTCGCATAAAAGCTAAAAAATAACACTCATCGTATTTCGTTTGATTCGTGGATCGTTCCTATGTCTAATTTAAAAATTATTTGTACATTAGGCCCTAGCTCATCGAGTGAGGAGCGTCTTTATCAAATGATCATGGCAACCATGACAATGATCCGACTAAATATGGCGCATGGGGAGATGGAAGAACACATTCGAGTGCTTTCATCTTTAACTAGCCTTGAACGCAAAATGAATGTTCGCATCGAAAGGATTCTCGATTTGAAGGGGCTTGATTTGCGCTTAGGATCATTTGAAGGAACGCTTTCGCTCAAAAGAGGAGATTCCTTTTGCCTTTCTGCACAAGGGGTAAGTTCTTTAGCAAAGGGATGGCTACCTTTTTCACATCCTCATCTTTTTTCATCTTTTTCAATAGGTGAGTTGGTCCGTTTTGATAGTGGTTGTTTGACTGGTGAAATCGTTGATGTAGCAGACGATCATATCGTTATTCAAACAAAGAATTGTTGGACTTTACGGCAACATAAGGGTGTTACTATCACTTCTTTTGTTGGGCCTAAAGAACTAATTGTAACAGAAAAAGATCAATTGTCTTTTGAACTTTGTGGCCAAGAGCGAATAGATTGGATTGCACTCTCCTTTGTGAATCATGTGAATCAGGTCAAAGAATTGCGTAAAGAATTAGTTAAAAGAGGTCATTCTGGCATAAAAATTATTTCAAAAATTGAAACAACTCAAGGCATCCATCATCTCGAAGAAATTCTTTCTGAATCAGATGGGGTGATGTTTGCTCGAGGTGACTTGGGTGCACAAATTGATATTCAATTCTTACCCAGGATGCAAAAAGAGTTTTTTGCTAAAGTCAGACAAATGGGAATTCTTTCTATTTTAGCCACCCAGTTGTTGTCTTCTATGTCTGATCGTCCTATTCCTAATCGTTCGGAAGTAACTGATGTTTTTAATGGAGTACTAGATGGTGCAAATGGTTTCATGCTTTCAGAGGAAAGTGCTATAGGTGAATTTCCTATTGAGGCGATTGTTCTTTTGAGGAAACTTCTTGAAGAAGGTCAAATTTTTCTCAAGGAGAGAGGCACATCTTTTTCGAGACGTCTTTTGGACTAGTGAAATGTGCTTGTTTGTTGTCTTCTTGTGTAAATGTTTATCCATATTTTTAATTTGGCATAAAGAAAGCTATCAAGAAAGAAGAATAACGGACTCTTAAATCATGCAGCATGTCTATTAGAAAGATGTCTATTCAGTAACAGCAAGATTCTTTTTCGTTATTCTATAAATCGATGAATAAAAAAGAGCATGCGGTTGTTCCGCAACTTTTAGGATAAACCATTGAATAACCCAAAATAGAATTGAGGGTACGGTTCATTTGCGAGGAGCTATATCCCGAATTTTGTGATAAAGAAGACAATAAGGCAGTTTTGATCAAAACCGCATTGCACCTGAGAAGAAAGCAAAAGACAAGTAAGAAGAAATGATTCCCTGTCCTTAAAAAGGGCAGAGCTTCATTAATACAAAATTATGAAGGGTAACGAGAAACGGCTGTTCGAAGATCTTTTTGTTTCGGAAGAGGAGGGATTCGAACCCCCGGTGGGTCTCCCCACTTCTGTTTTCAAGACAGATGCAATCGTCCGCTCTGCCACTCTTCCAGACACGAAATTGTAAGGTGTTTCGTTACTGAGGTCAATACAAGGGACTAAAAGGTTCCTAGTATCCAAAAAAAGGAGCAAGACTCCTTAGTTGTTATCAGGCGGGCTCTCTAGGAGGAGAAACTATGCAAGAAAACACTTGGCAATTGCAAAGGAGAGGAACTTTCTGTCCAGATCAAACAACCACCGAAAAGAAGGGAGAAGAGTGGTACGTTATGGTGACTTGTTCTGACGGCTCTGATGGAAAATTAGCAGCGAAAGGATAGCCGTAACAATCACAATTCCACGATG
>NZ_PPEU01000168.1:0-1769 GCF_003056015.1 Candidatus Similichlamydia epinepheli
TACGTAAAAAGTCGAATACGACGCGGAACAGAAAGAAGAGCATCACCACCACCCAGACACAAAAAAGCTGACAAACTCTCCATGCTGCCAAGAGGCTCGAAACAAACCCACCAAACTGCCTCTCCTGTATCGCATTGCAATGAACGAGGAAGAGGCGCGAACCTGACACGACCCAAGTGCCAGAAACGACCTATTGCATCGATCCCCATCCAAGAGTACTCCGCTACTTGCGCACGCCCTACCACATCAAGAACATTCCTTCTCGTACTCTCAACCTGATCCCAAAAATCCTGCAACTGACTCGCAGAAACATCAGCAGAAGAATGCGCTCGAAACGAAACACGAACCCCGAGACTTGACACAAGACGCAGAAGGATACAGAACACCCTCCGCAATTCTAGCACTAGATCCTGTTTTGTACAAAAACTAGAAGAGAAAAGAACATGACTCCATTCCAGACAGAAAAGACCCCATGCTGAAGAAGAAGGAACCTTGTCATCATGAAGATGACGAAAAGTAGCCCCAGACCAGCCTAAAGGGCATCCCGCCGCTCTCCATACATCCAAGTGTGAAGAAAAGAAAGAATCGTTCCACGCCCCTTTCGGAAGGCGAGTTTTTTGAGAAGTCGAATCGAACAATACAAATAAAAAACCTTCTTTTTGAAAAACATGCATCGACCAATCCAAAATAGAACGCATCAAAAGCAAACCTTTCGACCTTGGAATCGCTGTGCGCCTTTCTTCATTATAAAGAAAAAAATTCTCCTTCTCTTTGATAGTTTTCTCTTGCCGAACCACCATTTTTCGTTCCCATACAGAAGAAGGGAATACAGCACGTAACCGGTAACAAGAGATAGCTGGCAAAAAAGAAGCGAACCCACGTTCCAATTCAATGCGAACAGCTCGCAAAGGAAGTGGGTCATCTGCGACTGGACCTTCGACAAAATCGAATCGTCCATCCAGTTCAACCATTTGCAAAATGGAATCACACGTTCTTTCTTCCAGCACACGTGCAAAAAAAGAATTTCTTGTTTCGCGTGCCCAAAGAATGGCATTGGCCCGTGGCTGCCGAATCAAACGAAAAGAAAGAGGCTCTGAACAAAGCCGACGAAACACTTCTTCAAAAGCAGGAATTTGTTCCTGCCCTAGCTGCATACGAACGATAAATTCATAACACACTGAGCTGCCCAAAACCTGCCCACCAAGCAATTGAGCAGATGAACAGAGACGAGCAACAGTCGATCCAAGCAAGACTGAACCAAGCCGTAACAGTAGAAGATCCTGAATAAGGATAGGGATAAGGCTCATCTTCCTGATAACTTAAAAGAAGAATGGGATATAGCTGACTTGAACAGCTGACCTCCACGATGTCAACGTGGCGCTCTAACCATCTGAGCTAATACCCCAAAATCGCAACCATTCTGCTCAGAGAGTGAAAATTAAGGCAATTGTAAAGGTTCTCTTCGCCCTGCAAGAAGAACAGAAACTGTTGCTTTTTCTGTCCAACCAGATCCGAGATAATCCCCCTTTTTTGGATGGTGAAAATCAGATCCACCCGTGATAAGAAGGTGCCTCGACTCGGCCCACTCTGCCCATTTGCCGATCAACCGTTGTCCTCGGTGCATCAATTCCACACCATCAAAAGGCAAAGAAGCAAAAAACTCATCAGGTAACGTAGATGGTAAAGTTACAGGATGAGCTAAAACCGCAAATCCACCACATACATGGATCAAGTCAATCGCTTGTGCAAGATCAGGGAACATCAGAGAA
>NZ_PPEU01000169.1:0-1923 GCF_003056015.1 Candidatus Similichlamydia epinepheli
ATGGGCGGTGTGTACAAGACCCGGGAACGTATTCACGGCGCTGTTGCTGACACGCCATTACTAGCAATTCCGACTTCATGCAGTCGAGTTGCAGACTGCAATCCGAACTGAGACCAGTTTTGGGATTAGCTACGCCTCGCGGCTTCGCAACCTTTTGTACTGGCCATTGTAGCACGTGTGTAGCCCTGGACATAAGGGCCATGCGGACTTGACGTCATCCTCACCTTCCTCCTGATCGACTCAGGCAGTCTCTCTAAAGTGCTCAGCTTTACCTGATGGCAACTAGAGATAAGGGTTGCGCTCGTTGCGGGACTTAACCCAACACCTCACGGCACGAGCTGACGACAGCCATGCAGCACCTGTGCAAAGGTCCTTTCGGAACTGAGTATTTCTACTCCAGTCCTTTGCATGTCAAGCCCAGGGTAAGGTTCTTCGCGTTGCATCGAATTAAACCACATGCTGCCACTGCTTGTGCGGGTCCCCGTCAATTCTTTTGAGTTTCACCCTTGCGAGCGTACTCCCCAGGTGGCACACTTATCGCGTTAGCTACGACACAGCCGGGGTTGAGACGCGACTACATCAAGTGTGCATCGTTTACAGCATGGACTACCAGGGTATCTAATNCCTGTTTGCTCCCCATGCTTTCGTGCCTCAGCGTCAGTAGTAATCCAGAAAGCCGCCTTCGCCACCGGTGTTCCTCCACATATCTACGCATTTCACCGCTACTTGTGGAATTCCGCTTTCCCCTCTTACACTCTAGCTAAGCAGTTTTGTATGCAGCCCGGAGATGAACTCCGAGATTTCACATCCAACTTGCTTAGCCGCCTACGCACCCTTTACACCCAATAAATCCGATTAATGCTTGCGCCCCACGTATTACCGCAGCTGCTGGCACGTAGTTGGCCGGCGCTTCTTTACCTGCTACTATCAAGACCAAACCTTTATTAGAAGATGGCCCTTGCTCACAGGCGAAAGTGCTTTACGATCCTAAAACCTTCATCACACACACGGCGTCGCTTCGTCAGGCTTGCGCCCATTGCGAAAGATTCTCGACTGCAGCCTCCCGTAGGAGTCTGGGCAGTTCTCAGTCCCAGTGTTGGCGATCGACCTCCCAGTCCGCCTAGGCGTCTCAGCCTTGGTAGGCCATTACCCTACCAACAAGCTGATGCCGCACAGGCCGCTCGCATCCCGCAAGGTTCCTCTCGGAATCCCCCGCTTTCATCAAGTTTCGATGCCGATACTTGACGACATTCGGTATTAGCACTCATTTCTGAATGTTATCCCCAGGGTTGCGGTACGTTACCTGTGTATTACTAACCCTTCCGCCACTGACTTAAGTTTGCACTCAAGCCCGTTCGACTTGCATGCCTCATCCACGCCGCGTTATGACTCAATCAAATTTAGTAGCCAAGCTTGCAAAGCCTCCTTTGGAGAGGCTTCACCTAATCGAACAGCGCTCTCTGCTGCCCCAAGTGAGCAAACCATAAGTAATAGTTTTGTTTTGCCAATTTTCTTTAGAGACAAAACTGCCAACTGTTTTTTTCTTTCTTTAGGATAATAACTTTCATTCGATGTAGATCTAGAAGATAGATGAATTGTTAGTAGGTAGCTTAAATGATTCCTCAAAACAATCATCCACCTAACTGCTATGTTCGGATGCATTTCAATGCTGTTAACAGAATCTAGCGCGCCTCTCCAATTTTTCTTTTCGATTTTTCTAAACAGATCCCATACATCATCCGAAACGTCAAATGTAGAACATATTTCAGTAAAACCAAGAGAAAATTTAATTAATTCATTCTCAAGACTATAAGGGTCATTCTTAAAATAACGTGACAACTGCAAGGCCTTTTCTTGGCTAAGCTTCACTCCTTTCTCATCGGCCAAAAAATAAGCTAATCCCAGGTAACGTTCACTAACTTT
>NZ_PPEU01000169.1:1956-2323 GCF_003056015.1 Candidatus Similichlamydia epinepheli
CTTTTTGAGGATTTGTCTCACTCCAATCCAAACACTTGCAATCACACATGTGTAGAGATTTTTGCAATGGGCGTGGAGAACTAACTATCATGTGTGCAGGCATAACTACATCGCCATCATACATAAAAACTTTTGCGAAACTAGAGTCGAAATCTGATGCACTCTTCAAGTCAACAAAATATGCTGCTACTCTTAGGTTTGATTTCGAAAAGAGGTCAGATACCTCCACGAACTGCTCTTTAAATTCTTTTGAACGATCAATTCTGTGAATCTGTCCAATGTAACGCATCCTGCGTAAAAAAAATGAAACTTCTTCTGGGTTTTCAGTTGCTAAAACAAAGATAGTTTTTTTGTGGTTTTCATTCTG